>NZ_VPEU01000004.1:0-135772 GCF_013416975.1 Acinetobacter sp. YH18001
TTGTGCTGGCGACAATAGCAAGAGTGAACCACCTGATCCCTTCCCGAACTCAGAAGTGAAACCTCTTTGCGCTGATGGTAGTGTGGGGTTACCCATGTGAGAGTAAGTCATCGCCAGCTCATTATTCGAAACACCCCCCTGCATAAGCAGGGGGGTGTTTTTTTGTGCGTGAAGAAAGGCTTAGGTGATCACTCAGATGAAATCTCCACAGAAAAAATGAGCAAAAGGCGTATACTGGATCTATCTAAGGAGCGGATATGTCCTCAAATTCATCTTCTAGCCATATTGAATATGGTACTACCGCATTTAAAGCAGTACTTTTTTCCTTATTTCTTGCCGGCTTTGCCATTTTCTCATCTTTGTATTGCCTACAGCCGATGATGCCCATTTTGGCAGATTATTTTCAGGTCAGTCCGACTCAAAGTAGTTTTCCCTTATCACTTTCTACCCTTGCCTTAGCCATTGGTCTGCTATTTACCGGACTGATTTCAGACCGTTTTGGACGTAAACCGGTGATGGTCTGTTCCCTGGCATTGATTGCAATTTTGTTAATGCTCAGTTCGATACTATCTCTTTGGTCGGTATTCTTATTGATTCGGATCTTGATTGGTCTCTGTGTCAGTGGTGTGGCGGCAGTCGCCATGACTTATATCGGGGAAGAAATTGCCGAAAAAGATATCGGTTTCGCCATGGGCTTATATATTTCTGGCACGGCAATTGGCGGTATGGGAGGGCGTTTGATTGCCGGAGTTCTAGTTGATTTTATCTCTTGGCAATCTGCTACTCTGATAATTGGTATTTTAAATATCTGTATTGCAGGATTATTTTATTATCTATTGCCGGCATCGCAACATTTTAAGGCTTATCCGATCAAGTTTAATCGATTCAAAAACTCATTCAGGCATAATCTGGCCGATCCGAAACTTCGGATTTTATTTCTGCAAGGTTTTATCCTGATGGGCTGTTTTGTTTCGATATTTAATTATCTCAGCTATCGTTTGCTTCAGGCACCTTTTGAATTATCACAGGCCTGGATTGGTTTAATCTCGGTGACATATTTGGCTGGTATTTATAGCTCCCCCCGAGCGGCACATTGGGGTCGGCATTATGGTAAATTCAAGACATTGGTCGTCATGATGCTGATGATGCTCCTTGGATTAACGCTCATGCTGCTCAACCAGCTGGCTCTGGTCTTTATCGGATTACTAATCTTCACTTTTTCATTTTTTGCCGCGCACTCTACTGCAAGTAGCTGGGTGTCGATCCAGTCGTTACAATATCGGGCAGTCGGTTCTTCGCTATATTTATTCTGTTATTACCTCGGTTCTAGTGTGTTGGGCAGTTCGAGTGGACTGGTCTGGGAAAATTATGGTTGGAGTGGATTAACTGCATTTATTACACTACTGTTGCTGAGTGGTCTGGCATTCAGTTTCAAGCTCCGCTCAGATTAGAACATCGTATTTAGATTTTTCTCTATAAAATAAACCCTGTGCATTTATCTTGCGGATCATTTTGCTTTCAATTCTGATGATGACCAGGCCTTGATTCGCTTAGCTCCTGATTTTGTATAAATTATAATCAAGCAAGCTGGGTCTAATTCATGGTAAAATGATCGGCTTTCATCTTTGATCTTATTTTAGATCTCCTATCATCTGCCAGCCGAGAATTGCTAGCCATGTCTACTGCTTATACCATGCAGACTGCGCCAAAAGCGTTGTTTGATTACGACAAATATTGGGCGTCTTGTTTTGACCCTGCGCCTTTTTTGCCGATGTCACGCGAGGAAATGGATCAACTCGGCTGGGACAGCTGTGACTTTATTCTGGTCTGTGGCGATGCCTATATTGATCATCCGTCTTTCTGTTCAGGTATTATTGGCCGGGTATTAGAAGCCCAAGGCTTTCGTGTCGGTATTATTGCACAGCCAGACTGGACCAACGTGGATGCGTTCCGCGTTCTGGGTAAACCGAATATTGCTTGGGGGGTAACGGCAGGGAACATGGATTCCATGATCAACCGTTATACCGCCGACCGTAAAATCCGCTCGGATGATGCCTATTCCCCAGATAATCAGCCAAATAAACGTCCAGACCGTGCAGCAACTGTATATTGTCAGCGTGTCCGTGAAGCATATCCAGATGTGCCTGTATTATTAGGTGGAATTGAAGCTTCTCTGCGTCGTATTGCACATTATGATTACTGGTCAGATAAAGTCCGTCGTTCAGTGTTGATGGACTCAAAAGCCGATCTTTTGATGTACGGCAATGGCGAACGCTCAATTACCGAAATTATGCATCGTCTGGCGCGTGGCGAAAAAATTCACGAGATTACCGATGTTCGCGGTACTGCGTTCATTGTCAATAAACATAACCGTGCATCGAAAGCAAAGTTTGTCGAAATTGCCTCGAATGATGTTGATGCGATTGGCCGTGTCGATCCAATCATTAACCCTTATGTGATGACTGAAGATCTGGAAGGTTGTGAAATTGAAAAAGACAAAGATAGTCTGACTCAATATCAAGGTTTCCAGAAAGAGCCTGTCGCCAATCCGATTGTGCGGGCCGGCGATGAGCTAGATCCTGATACGCAAATCGTGCAATTACAACCCGCTTCAAAAGCAATTAAACATAAATTACCACCGCGTGAACTGGCCGTAATTCGCTTGCCTGCATTTGAAGAAGTGGCTGCAGATCCGGTGCTTTATGCCCATGCCAACCGAATTTTGCATTTAGAAACCAATCCGGGCAATGCCCGTGCCATGGTACAAAAGCATGGTGAACGTGATGTCTGGCTAAATGCGCCACCAATTCCGTTGACCACGGAAGAAATGGACTATGTGTTTGACCTGCCTTATGCACGTTTGCCACATCCTGCTTATGGTGAAGCGCGTTTTCCAGCGTTTGACATGATCAAGTTCTCTGTGAACATCATGCGTGGCTGTTTTGGTGGCTGTACCTTCTGTTCGATTACAGAACATGAGGGTCGTATTATCCAGAACCGTTCTGAAGAGTCAATTCTGCGTGAAGTGGAAAAAATCCGTGATACGGCGCCGGGCTTTACCGGGATTATTTCAGACCTAGGTGGCCCGACAGCCAACATGTACCGTCTGGCCTGTAAAGATCCAGAGATTGAAAAGAACTGCCGTAAACCGTCGTGTGTCTTCCCGGGCGTTTGTCAGAACCTGCATACCGATCATGCACCATTGACCCAGTTATACCGTAAAGCACGTTCATTACCGGGTATTAAGAAGATCTTGATTGGTTCTGGTTTACGTTATGACTTAGCGGTTTTAAACCCTGAATATGTCAAAGAATTGGTAACCCATCACGTCGGTGGTTATTTAAAAATTGCACCGGAACATACCGAAAAAGGCCCACTCAATAAAATGATGAAGCCGGGAATCGGAACCTATGATCGTTTCAAACAGATGTTTGAACGTTATAGTAAGGAAGCCGGCAAGGAACAGTATCTGATTCCTTATTTCATCGCAGCGCATCCGGGGACTACCGATTACGACATGATGAATCTTGCGATTTGGTTGAAGAAGAACGGTTTCCGTGCTGATCAAGTACAGACCTTTTATCCATCACCGATGGCAACGGCTACCACCATGTATTACACCGGTAAAAACCCGCTTGCCAAAGTGGCACGTTATACTGAGCAAGTAGATATTGTCAAAGGTGATAAACGTCGTCGTCTGCACAAAGCTTTCTTGCGTTACCATGATTCAAACAACTGGCCGTTGTTGCGTGAAGCTCTGAGAGAAATGGGTCGTCAGGATTTGATTGGTAACTCCAAACAGCATTTGATTCCGACTTATCAGCCTGCTGGCAGTGCAGAAGGTCAATACCAGTCTGCGCGCAAGAAAAACTCGACAGTGGCGGGTGATTCGCAGAAACGTACCGGTGAGCAGGGAAATCGTGGCAAGGCTGCACAAGCTCAGTCCCGTCCTTCAAATACCAAGAAGCGTCCTGAGCGTGGTCAAATCCTGACCCAGCACACAGGCCTACCGCCGCGTGAAACAGGGGATGCCAAAAAACCATTTGGTGGATCAAAGCCGAAAGCAAAGCCTAAATCACGTGCATAATTGAGTTAATAGAAAAGACACTTCGGTGTCTTTTTTTAGCACTTAGGTAAAGTAACGTAGCTTGAAACGAGGACTAAAAAATGTAAAAGGATGTATTATTTACATTAAGTCTGGCTTAAAAGTGATATAAAAATAACACTTTATCGGAATTGTTCTACAGTTGGGCAGATTTGTATTGCGATCAATTCTAGGGATGTTTTAGAGTGCATTATCAGTACTTTAAATCCACTTTCATTGACATAGGGAAAGATGTCATTTTAGGTAACGCAGAATCAGGTTTTGATACCGGTTGTATGGGTATCTAAGCAGATTAGTTGTAAGACCTATTTAAAATAAAGTGTGAGTTTATACTGCACCACAATAAAACAAAAATGATGATAAGAATGCAAGGATTGAGGCATGACCACCTATATTATGATTGGGAGTTTCCTGCTCTTCTGTGTCGTGCTCATGGCATGGAAAACGCTCGGAAATAATTCCAAACCACAAGACAGCGCGTTAAAGCAGCGTGCTATTTTTAACCTGAATGAGCAATTGACCTTCACGCGCTTGAAGGAAGTATTACCTGAATATATTGTTTTGGCCCATGTGTCCTATGACGCCTTAATGACCACCAAATTTAACCGGACGCGACATAAATATCGCAACCTGACTGCAGATTTTGTGATTATGGATCAACAGCATCAGATTATAGCCATTGTGGCTGTGGATGATCCTTTAATCTTGAAGCGTCCACAGCAGACTGGTTTTCAGGATGCCTTGTTGAGTATGGCCGGTTATCGGGTGATTCGCTACGATGATGTGCCGGAATATTACCAGTTGCGGCAAGATTTTCTGCAGGAGCAAGCGCAAATGAAGAAAATGCCCAAATATACGGTCAGCAATGATCTGAAAAAGTATTATTTATATTCAGATTTAGAGCGCAGTAAAATCAAAGCAGTAGGTTAAAATAAAAAAGCATGCCATGAGCATGCTTTTTTATGCATATCGATTTTGCCACATTATTCTGGTTTGACGGCCACGACTGTCATTTCAACCAAAACCCGTGGATCATAAAGTTTTGCCTCGACACAGGTACGAGGTAATGCTTCGATATCAGCCACCCATGCATCCCAGATTTCATTAAATGCCGCATAATCTTTTTCAATGTCTTTTAAATAGATGGTCACCGACATGATGTGACTTTTGTCTGTACCGACATCTGCCAGAAACTGGGCGATAATATCTAAAGTTTGTTGGGTTTGACCTTTGATATCCAGCTCAACATCTGTGGCCAGTTGCCCGGCAAGATGTACCAGATTGCCTGCAATGGCAATTTCTGAAAAGCGTTTCGAGATATGTAAGCGTTCCACTGTCATATTATTCATCCTGCGTTTTGGGCACCAGGGCTGCGACCAGTGCGGTCAGCAAGCAACCCACTGCCAGATAGAGGGCAATATAATGCCATGAACCGTCTGCCCAAATCACCCGTACTGCTGCAATAAATGAGGGTAAAACCACCACCAATAATACTGCCCATCTGATAGCCAACGCCGGCACCGCTGTAGCGATATTCGGTACCGAACAGGGAAGTGAAAATCGGTTGATGAGCCCTGACCACCCTGTCGTATGCAACATTTGCCAGTAAAATTATGTCGACAATGATCATTCAGGTGTTTTGTGCATCGAGTGCCATAAAGAATGAAAAGGCCGAGAGCGCACCAATCAAACTATTCTAGCCACACATTTTTTGATGATGAAATGTATCCACCCGTCAGGCAAAAAACGGAATGCTGAAACAGCGGATTGCACCGACCATCAAGGTGATATTCCAGAAGAACTGTTTGTCCATGCCCAAGTAATTGCTAGAAATTCCCATCAGGACGACGGTTAAGACCTGCATTTTCTTATGGCCAAGCTAGTGACCAACGTGACCAAAGACCATGCCATCTAAGGGCAAAACAGAAAGCCAACACCAAAAGTGGCCAATGCCGCCAGAGTGTCCATATTCTCACCAATGCTGTGGAAACTGATCTTTAAAAATTAAGGTTGTAACAATGCCGTAAAGGAGAAAATCATACCAATCGACAATAGCACCCACAAAACTAGACAGCGCAGCTTTACGCGTATTGTTCTTGAACCACAGAAAGATTTACAGAAGACATGCAGGAAGGAAGTCCATGAGTTACATCAGAGTTGCCCTGTAATATTCGGATTTGATCGTCACGCCAATCACAGGACAGCATGCTGAAAGTAAAGGTGATTTTCAGCATCTCAGCATATACATGGATAATGCATTGCGCAGATAGAGTACTCTAAAAAATCAAAATATAAAAATAAAGTTGCTGTATTTTTAAACTGATGTTCAAAACATGAACAAAAGTCGTTTAGAGCAGTAATAATTGGGTTTCAGTCTCGGGGGCGCTGAGTTGATAGACGCCGACACCGATCAGCCGGAATTGCATCTGCGGCGCGATATGCAGATCATCCAATAGTAAGTCCAAGGCTTGTGCTAATTCTTGTGGACTGCGCAAGAGCTGCTTAAAACTTTTACTGTGTTGCATCACCTGAAAATTCTTGAGCTTTAATTTGACCGTCACGCCGCGAGCCGAAAGTTGTTTTTTTTGCAAGCTTTGCCACAGTTGTGCAACTAAAGCTTCCCAATAAGAATGGCACTGATTTAAATAAAGATCATCATCAAAGGTGGTCTCTTTGGAAATCTGCTGACGTTCCCGTTCTACTTCGACTGGTCGTTCATCAATGCCTTGCGCATATAAAAACAGCCGCCGTCCATATTTACCAAAATGCTGAATCAGAATGGCTTCATCCATCTGTTGTAAGTCACCCAAGGTATCCAGATTCAGGCTTTTCAGTTTTTCCTGCGTGACTTTACCCACCCCGGGAATTTTCTTCAGCGGCAGATTCTGAATAAAACGCTGCACCTGTGAGGGCTTGATCACACAGATGCCATTCGGTTTGTGCCAGTCCGAGGCAATTTTGGCCAGAAATTTATTCGGTGCCACGCCGGCAGAAGCAGTCAGTCCAGTCACTTGAACAATATCCTCCCGAATCCGCACGGCGACCTCGGTAGCACTCGGAATCTGTTGTAAATTTGTGACATCCAGAAAGGCTTCATCTAGCGATAAAGGCTCAATCAGGGCGGTATATTGCTGGAAAATTTGATGGATCTGTGCAGAAACTTGACGGTATTTGGCAAAGTCCGGCTCAATTACGATGACCTGCGGACAGAGCTTGCGCGCCTGTCCCATCGACATGGCAGAACGTAGACCATATTCGCGTGCCGGATAGGAGGCAGCCGCAACCACCGCCCGGGGATGATGCGAGGCAATCACCACAGGCAGGTGTCTGAGTTCTGGACGTTCACGCAGCTCGACCGAGGCATAAAACGCATCCATATCGATATGAATAATTTTGCGCATAGCCGCTATCTTAAGGGGCTTTAATCGGATTGGGAAGCGACGGCTGAGTTGAGTAAATAGGGTTGCGGTCCGCTGAGCAGAACGACTTTTGTTCCTTGTGCCTCGGCGGCCTGAATCAGAAGATTCAAACTTTTTGGAGTGTCATCGGCAAGACGGGGTAAAAATTGTAGCGGCTGGCTTAAAGGCTGGAAAAAATCATCCCAATGTATCGGGATGACCACTTTGGGTTTGAGCGTTTGCAGGGTTTCAGCCAGATAGTGCCGCTGATAGTCATTGGATTGTCTGGAGAGCTGGGCAATACCCAAAAATAACGTATCGACCTGCAGGTTTTTAAATTGATCCGGGATAAATCCGGTACTGGCCTTGACCAGAATCTTGTGTCCTGAATGCTCAATCAGGTAATCAAAACTGCTGCCTTCCTTAAATTCGGAAAATTTGGCCGGCAGGGCTAAAGGTTGGAATAACTCTTCGCCTAGGTCATCATTTACCGCTGTGGCTGGCGTATGTTGTGAAGGAATTGCGGTTACTTGAAATTTGTTGACGTGCTGTATTTGCCTAGGCGTGACGGAGTGTAACTGCTGCGGACTTACTTTGGGATTTGCCCGGGCGATATTCAGGCTAGTGGGTGAACCGATGACAGCGGTTTCAGGAAGCATTTCCAGTAAAGCCGGTAGATCCAGAACATGATCATAATGCGAGTGACTGACCAGAATGGCTTTGGCCCGGTGCAGTTCATGCTCTTGAATTAGCTGCCTTAATAGCACGCTATCACTCTGAATTGGACCGCTAAGCACTTGCGACAACGACGGCCGGCTAAAGAAACCATCTATCAGGATCTGATCCTGACCATCATCCAGCAACAGGGTGGAAACACCGAAAAATTTAACGTTTAGTCCAGAACGAGAGGAACTGCTTTGCGGCTGCCAGTTCTGAAAGTCACTGAGCTTGCCTGAAGGTTGCAGTAGATAAGCCAGCGCACCCGCTATGAGCAGCAGAACAATCACCAGACTGAGTAAAATACCTTTAATCCATTTCAAGATTTTTATTTCCTTATTTTTCTACTTTTATAAAGCGCTTGTTTTCAATCGATCGATTTTATTTGGCCTGATGAGTAGATGATGGTACTGCAATTGCATTCATTTTCAGAAAATCCAGCCACTGCTGTTCTGAGCCATAGAACACATTCAGATCCACAGTTGTACTAATGCCGGGAATTTTACCCTGATTGCTATGTTGCCAGAAGGTCCATTTGGGCTGGTTGTTTAAATCGGGCAGACCCTTATACTCGCGTACCCAGAGTGGCACTTCGGGAAAATATCCTGCCAGTACAATATTATAAAATGCTTTAGAAATATAGAAAATTGGCTGTTTGCCATAATGCTTTTGCAGGGCATCGTGCATGATCTGGATTTCGTTTAGAAGCTGCTCTTTGGAATAGGTATTGATGCAATTGCTGTCATATTCCAGATCAATCACCGGCGGTAAAGCATTGGCTTGCTTGGGGACGGAGTCGATAAAGTTCTGTGCCTGAATGCTGCCATCGCGACAAAGCCGATAGAAATGATAGGCACCGACCAGAAAGCCGCGTTCCCGCGCCTTGAGCCAGTTCTCTTGAAAACGCGTATCTTTAAAGTCACCACCTTCTGTGGCTTTCAGATAGACAAAACGGTATTTTTCCGGCGAAATCTGCTGCCATTGAATTTCTTGTTGATGGTGTGATACATCGAAACCCTGGATCGGATAATCTGCTGCATGCGCAGAAGGGGCTTTAATCAGGCAAAGATAAATCATGGCGATAATCATCACGGCGATCAGAATGCCAAGCCCGATGAAAAGCGGCTGTTTGAATCTGTTCAGAGCCAGATTTTTTTGCATTTTCAGTTCTTACCTGTATCTAAACCTGAGCTTAAAGGCTGCATTCGCCTGGCGTTAATATATCGTATTAAACAGGGGTGTTTTTAGGAATATGCCAGAAAATATAAGCCGCAATAATATTGATACAGCCTAAACAGATCAGTGACACATGAAAAGCAGCCACCAGATTGTCAGCGCCGTAATAGGCACTCAGCATGTTGACCAGGGTGCCTGCCAGCGCCACCCCAATACTCATTGACAGCATCATGATCATCGACAGGAAACTGTTGCCGCTACTGGCATCCTGCTGGCTTAAGTCCTTTAAAGTCAGGGTATTCATCGATACAAATTGTAGGGAATTTAAAATGCCGAAGATAAAGAAATGAATTGCACGCAGCCAGATCGGGGTGTCCGCCGTGGTCAGGGCAAAACTGGCAATACACAGACCCACCAATAAGGTATTGACCAGCAAAACCCGACGATAACCAAAACGCTGAATGATTTTTCGGATAATCGGTTTAGACGCCAGAGAGCCGAGTACGGTTGGAATCATCAATAGACCGGTAATAAAGGGCTCAAAACCAAAGGCGACTTGCAACATAAGGGGGAGTAAAAATGGAATCGAGTTACCGCCAAGACGGGCAAAAAAATTCCCCAGAATGCCAATCGCATAAATTTTATTTTTAAAGAGCCGACTGCGGAACAGGGCGTTGCTATGCGTATGCGAATGATAGGCATATATCAGGGCCGCCAAGATTCCGGCCAGAATCAGACTCAGACTCCACCACAGCGAATTTTGTGGACTGGCAAAATTTTCAATTCCCAGACAGAGTCCCACCATGGCCACAACCAGCAAGACAAAGCCCCAATAATCAAAGCGAGCGACCAGCGGTTCAATGACATTCGGCATGGCCTTAAAAGTAATCAGCGCTCCCAGTAAGCCAATCGGCAGATTGATCAGGAAAATCCATTGCCAGGACAGATATTCCACCATCCAGCCCCCAAGAGTTGGACCAATCAGGGGGCCAATCAGGCCGGCCAGACTCATTAGGCTCATGGCAGCCAGAAACTGGGTACGGGGAATGATCTTGAGCATGGCCAAACGGCCGACGGGGAGCAGTAAGGCGCCACCCATTCCTTGCAAGATCCGATAAGCCAGTAATTCATTCAGACTATCTGACCAGGCACAGCCCAAAGAGGCCAAAGAGAAAATAATAATTGCAGCAAAATAGATATTTCTGACGCCGAAACGGTCTGCCAGCCAGCCACTCAAGGGAATACAGGCTGCCACAGACAAGACATAAGCCACCACAACACTGTGCATGCGTAAAGGATCGGCCTGTAAGTTATGTGCAATCGCGGGCAGAGCTGTATTAATAATGGTGGTATCCAGCCCCTGCATAAAAAATCCGATCGATACCAACAAGACTAGCAGTCTGAATTCGGGATCTAAGGCTTGATGCGTAGGCGTGGCATTCATAATTCTGGAAAACTGAAAATTTTGAATAGTTTAAAGGAAGATTAAGGCACAGGTGTAGTGAATACGTGTGAACTTTTTTTCAAGATATAAATCAGTTATAAGTGTAAAACTCATAACAAAGTGAGTATTTATCAGATCGGAGCTCCATAGCTGTAAAGAGCGATAAAAATAAAATTAAAGCAGTACTTTTTTGTTTATAAACAGCTTTCTCTGTCAATTTCATCTTCATCAAATGAAAATATGACAAAATTGTCATGAAAATGAAATAAAACCGTCATAATCTTGGGCCAACTTTTCAGCAATGCTGAAATCTCCTCGCGTATAGGTTTGTTTTTATGACAATCGAGATTTTGATGGTGATCGGCTTCTGTTTAGCCGCCTATTCTATTGTCGGAAATGATGTGCCTCAAACCTTAGGGACATTTATTTCTTCGAATGCACATCGTCCCTGGTGGGTGTTGTGGATTTATATCAGCTCAATTCTAATTGTCGTACTGACCTATGGCTGGTATGTCTCTGGAGTCGGTGATGCCTCATATGGTCGTCTAGAAACCATTCCTTTCCCTGAAGGAGGGATTACCTGGCTGTATATTGTGCCGCCTATTCTCCTATTAATACTGACCAGATACGGGATTCCGGTCAGTACGACCTTCCTGGTACTGACGATCTTCTCTCCTGCCAGCCTGGGCTCGATGATGGTCAAATCAATGATGGGCTACGCCGTGGCCTTTATCGTGGCGATTGTCATCTATCGTTTTGTGGTCAAGCAGCTGGCACGCCATTTTGCCAAGACACGTCATCAGGAGCACTCCAAGGTCTGGATGGGCTTACAGTGGGTCTCTACCGGTTTTCTGTGGAGCCAATGGCTGATTCAGGATCTGGCCAACATCTTCGTGTATGTACCACGTCAGGTGCCGTTTGAATTCCTGATGTTTGCGATTATGGTATTCGTGGTCTTGCTGGGCGTGATTCTGTATCAACGTGGTGGGGCCATCCAGAACATTGTCGACACCAAAACTGGTGTCACCGATATTCGTGCTGCCACGATTATCGACTTCCTGTATGCCATTATCCTGTTGATCTTCAAAGAGTGGAGCAATATTCCAATGAGTACTACTTGGGTGTTCCTGGGCTTACTCGCAGGTCGTGAATTTGCCATGTCGATGATTCTGGATGAAGTCAACAAACATCGGACTTCACGTAATGTCAGTGCAGATGCGATGAAACTGATGTTCGGTCTGGCCATGTCTGTGATTCTGGCGACCACATTGCCGATGTTCTATGATTTTGTGACGAATTATGGTCAATAACTAGCAGCCATAATCCATAAAAAAAGCGAGCCCAGTGCTCGCTTTTTTACTTTGAATGCTTTAAACCACAAATCTTTGTGGATGGCCCAAATTGGTTAATGAGCTATAAATTTCATTTTCATCTTCGCAAACAATTAGTTTGGCGCGATGCTGGGGAGGCAAAAACCCGTCTTCGACTGCACGGTCCAGCTGCGCAATCAAGGCATCATAGAAACCATTCACGTTATACAGCATCATCGGTTTCTGGTGCTGGTTCAGCTGACCCCAGGTGGCAATTTCCAGAATTTCCTCAAACGTGCCCAGTCCGCCCGGTAGTGCCACAAAGGCACAGGCCCGCTCAGCCATCATAGCCTTACGTTGATGCATGCTGGTCACCACATGTAATTCAGTGAGCTGGTTATGGGCAATTTCATAATCCAGCATAAATTCGGGAATCACCCCAACGGCTTCACCGCCATGCTGGATCATGGCATCCGCGACCTGTCCCATCAGGCCAATACTGGCGCCACCATAGACTAGCCCGAAACCATGTTCTGCCAGTCCTTGCGAGAGATGAATGGCTTTTTCTAAATAAACCGGTTTGTTGCCTGCACGTGAACCACAATAGAGTGCCACTAGAGGGCGAGTTGTTTTTGGGGAGTTGTCTTTAAAATAATCTGTCATTTGAATTACGCTTTGCATTTATTTTCTTCACCTTATCATTTTTCTTTCTGGTGACTCTAGCTTAATTAATAAATATGACAATTCTGTGTGCGGCTACATTTTCACTGCAATAGGGCTCAGCAAAATTCATCGATAAACAGCCATGAAAACAGGTGAATTTCAAATTGATCTTGATATACTGAAAATTGGTTTCACAACAATAGAACGAAAATGGGTAGTGGTAGTTGGCCGTGTAACGCTATAAATCGCCGTCAAGTAATTGGTATTGTTCAATATCAAAAATATTATGCTGTTTCATTACAGTTTCGGTTCATTCAATGCTGCAGTCCTGAGCTTCAGGAGCCAAGCGTATGATCTTTGAATGGATGTCGGACCCTTCAGCCTGGGTCGGTTTACTCACGTTAATTGTTCTTGAGATTGTACTCGGGATCGACAATCTGGTTTTTATTGCCATTTTGGCGGAGAAACTGCCACCAGAACAACGTAATGCCGCGCGGATTGTGGGCTTAATGCTGGCCCTGGTGATGCGTTTGATCTTGCTGGCTTCGATTGCCTGGGTGGTCACTCTTACTGATCCACTGTTCCAGATCTTTGATCATGCTTTCTCGGGCCGGGATCTGATTCTATTGTTTGGTGGGGTATTCCTGCTGTTCAAAGGCACCATGGAACTGCATGAGCGTCTGGAAGCCAAACCTGTCATTAAAGAAGAAAATCCGGTACATGCGGTATTCTGGATGGTCATTGTCCAGATTGTAGTCCTGGATGCGGTATTCTCGCTCGACAGCGTGATTACTGCGGTGGGCATGGTCAAAGACCTGTCTGTGATGATGATTGCCGTGATTATTGCCATCGGGATTATGCTATGGGCATCCAAAGCCTTGATGGATTTCGTCAATAAGCATCCGACCGTGGTGATTCTGTGTCTTGGCTTCCTGATGATGATCGGTTTCTCGCTGGTGGTAGAAGGCTTTGGTTTCCATATTCCGAAAGGTTACTTATACGCAGCAATTGGCTTCTCTGTCATTGTCGAGTTTATTAATCAGACCATGAAACGCAATCAGGAAAAAATGGTGACCACCACGGATATGCGTTACCGAACTGCTTCTGCAGTGATGCGGATGCTCGGTGGTAAACCTGCTCAGGACAATGATTCTTCGGAGCCGGAAGATGTTCTGGCAACCCGTGCCTTTGCTGATGAAGTCTTTAATGATGACAACGGCATCTATCACAGTGTCATGGTGCAGGGAGTTTTGGGTCTGTCTGAACGTCCGGTAAAATCGGTGATGACGCCGCGTCCCGAACTGGAATGGATCGATCTGGACAATGATGCCGACAGCATCAAAGCACAATTGTTGCAGATGAGCCACTCGCGTCTGATCATCGCTCGCGGCGAACTGGACAATATTGCCGGTGTGGTGCTGACCCATAAAGTCCTGAATGAATATATTGAAACTGGGGTGCTGGACTTTGAAAAGCATTTACGTGAGCCAGTCATCGTGCATGAAAATGCTCAGGTACTGATGGTGATGGATCAATTGCGTCAAGCACCCTTACAGATGGCAATTGTGCTGAATGAATATGGCTCAATTGAAGGGATTGCCACGCCGATTGATATTCTTGAAGCGATTGCCGGTGAATTTCCAGATGAAGATGAGCTGCAAGTGGCAGCAGAAAGTCTGGATGATGGCAGCCTGATTCTGGACGGTTCCACCGATATTCGTCACGTTTCCTTGCTGCTGGATCGTGATCTGGTCAATGAAACTGAAGAATATTCGACCTTATCTGGCTATGTGTTATTCCATATGGCACGTTTACCGCACAGCGGTGAAAAGTTTGAAGCAGACGGGCATATCTTTGAGGTGGTGACCATGGACGGTCATAAGATCGATAAAGTGCATATCATTCCGCAGCTTCCTGCGCAGGACTAAACTATAGTCAGCGTTGGGTTGGTAAAGTTTGCTAAAATAGCCCGCATTGTCGGGCTATTTTTATGGAACTGAAATGTCAGAAGCATGTCCATGCGGACAAGGTGAATATCATAGCTGCTGTCAGCCCTTACATACTGGACAACAGGTCGCAGAGACTGCGCAGCAACTGATGCGTTCCCGTTATAGTGCCTTTGCCAAGCATGAAATCGATTACATCAAAACCACGACTGCGCTGGGTCAGCAGCAGGCACTGGATTTGCAAGCCATTAGTGATTGGAGTAAAGCCAATCAGTGGTTAAAGCTTGAGATTGTTCAAGCCAATGAAAAATTAGATAAAAATCACGCCTTAGTCGAGTTTAAGGCGCATTTTCATGATGGCAAGCAGGCACAAGTGCATCATGAAGCTTCGCATTTTGTAAAATTTGAAGGCCACTGGTATTTTCTGGACCCGACCACGGAGCAGAAACTCAGCATGAAACAGGTTTGCATTTGTGGCTCGGGGAAAAAATTTAAGCAATGTTGTGCGGGATTTTTATAACTTTCACATAGATTTAGCTTAGAATAAGCGCCATCTCAAAGCCTCAGGTGGAAGCAGGGCGATGTTACTGACCGTCATCTATATTATTGCAATTACCGCTGAAGCGATGACCGGGGCACTGTCCGCTGGCCGGCGCAGCATGGACTGGTTTGGTGTCATGATCATTGCCTGTGTTACGGCATTGGGTGGTGGTTCGGTCCGTGATGTTCTGCTGGGACATTATCCTTTAACCTGGGTCAAACACCCCGAATATCTGGTGCTGACCTGTTGCGCTGCTTTCGTCACCATCCTGATTGCAAAATGGATGCGCCAGTTACGTAATGTCTTCCTGGTACTGGATGCCTTGGGTCTGATTGGTTTTACCATTATTGGCTGCCAGATTGCTCTGGAAATGGGACATGGTTTTGTGGTGAGTGCCGTTGCAGGTGTCTTGACCGGTGTATCCGGCGGGATCTTGCGTGACATCCTATGTAATGATGTACCTTTGGTTTTCCGTCGTGAACTGTATGCCAGTATTGCTTTTGTTTCAGTGATCTTTTACTGGCTCTGTAGCCATTACGGCTTGTCGCAGGACCTGACCATTCTTTCCACCCTGATTTTCGGCTTTAGCTTGCGTTTGATCGCCATCTATTTTGGACTGGAAATGCCAAAATTCATTTATAAAGAAGATGATGAACATTCGGCATCTTCCAAAGACGAATCCTGATTTGTAATCGTCATGAATGCGGCTATAAAAAATAGCCGCATTCAGCTTAATTCATAGTATAAAAAATACAAAGCAGCCTACCTGTTGAGAAAGCAGCATCTCCCGTTCCACCTGATCAGAGATTTTTGTTATGGATTTAGTTTCTCGCATACAACGCTTACCGATTGGTCGGTTTCATTACACCTTGCTGGTGGTGATTGGACTCGGTTGGATGTTTGATGCCATGGATACCGGATTGATTTCCTTTATTCTGGCAAAAATGGCTGAAGACTGGCAGATGACTGCGGATCAAAAAAGCTGGGTAGTGTCGATTGGTTTTGTTGGTATGGCAATCGGTGCAATCTGTTCAGGTGGTCTGGCAGACCGTTTCGGCCGTAAAACCGTATTCGCTGTGACACTGGTGATTTATAGCTTGGCTACAGCGGCCTGTGCTTTTGCACCGAATTTGACCTGGTTGTTGGTGTTTCGTTTTATCGTCGGTTTAGGTCTGGGTGGACAGTTACCCGTGGCAGTGACGCTGGTCAGTGAATATATTCCTGCGCATGTGCGTGGCCGTTTTATCGTATTGCTGGAAAGTTTCTGGGGACTGGGCTGGTTGGTTGCGGCTCTGGTATCGCGCTTTGTCATTCCGGATTTTGGCTGGCAAACCGCTTTTCTGATCGGTGGTCTGCCTGCGCTATATGCGATTGTGATCTGGAAAATGGTGCCGGAATCGATTCCATTTCTGATTAACCGTGGCCGTGTAGAAGAAGCTTCGGCACTGGTGAAAAAGATCGAGCGTCAATGCGGCGTTGAAGTTTATGAAATCTTTGAAGTGAAGCCGGTCGCAGAGAAACAGCATATTTCATTTACCCAGTTGTGGTCGGGTATCTTTGCGCGTCGTACCCTCATGCTGTGGCTGATCTGGTTCGGCATTATATTTTCTTATTATGGCATTTTTACCTGGTTGCCAAGTTTGCTGGTCAAAGAAGGCTATAGCATCGTCCAGTCCTTTGAATATGTGCTGATTATGATTTTAGCGCAGTTGCCCGGTTATCTGGTGGCAGCATGGCTGGTCGAAAAGCTCGGTCGTAAACCGACCTTGGCAGGTTTCATCGGCATGTGTGCCATCTCGGCATATTTCTTTGGCCAGTCGGGCAGTGTCACCGAAATTGTGATCTGGGGCTGTCTGATGTCCTTCTTTAATCTGGGTGCCTGGGGCGTGCTTTATACCTATACACCAGAACAATATCCAACCAATATCCGTGCTTTTGGTTCAGGCTGGGCTGGCGCAGTAGGCCGAATTGGGGGCATCGCAGCACCTTTTGCTGTCACCCATTTGATGGGCATGCCAAATGGTTTCAGTTATGTCTTCACCATGTTTACTGCGGTTCTGGTTGCCGTTGCAATCGTGATTCTGGTTTTGGGTGAAGAAACCAAAGGCAAGACCCTTGAGTCGATGGGCTTATAAACTTGATGAATTTTTAGTTGCTTAGGGTCTATAAAGTGGATATTTTTAGGCCATAAGACACAAATTGTCGCGCTGAGGCATTTGATGCTCTTGTGTCATCCCCAGCCGCGACATAGCATAAGAAACATTGATACAAAAACGAATTATTTAGGACTATAGGTTGTTATGACAAGCCTTGCGCATCATGCGACAGAAAACCGCTCCGTAGCAGAATTTACCGAACAAGCTTATCTGAATTACGCCATGTACGTGATTATGGATCGGGCATTACCGCATATCAGTGATGGCCTGAAACCGGTACAGCGCCGTATTGTCTATGCCATGAGTGAGCTGGGCCTGAAATGGACCAGCAAACCAAAGAAATCTGCACGTACCGTCGGTGACGTACTGGGTAAATATCATCCGCATGGTGACTCGGCCTGTTATGAAGCCATGGTGCTGATGGCACAGCCGTTTAGCTATCGTTATCCGTTTATTGAAGGACAGGGCAACTGGGGCTCACCCGATGATCCGAAGTCTTTTGCCGCAATGCGTTATACCGAAGCCAAACTGTCTCAGTACAGTGAACTGTTACTGTCTGAACTGGGTCAGGGTACCTGTGACTGGCAGGACAACTTTGACGGTTCGATGAAAGAGCCGGTGAACTTGCCGGCACGTGTACCGAATATTCTCTTAAATGGTACAACGGGAATCGCCGTCGGTATGGCCACCGACATTCCGCCGCATAACCTGCGTGAAGTGATTAAAGGCACCATTGCCCTGATTCGTAACCCGAATCTGACCGATGAAAAAATCTCAGAATATATTCCTGCGCCGGACTTGCCGACCAAAGCAGAAATTATTACCCCACCTGCTGAACTGTTAAAAATTCAGGTCACAGGTCGTGGTAGTTATCGTATGCGCGCGGTCTATACCGTCGATAAAAATGAAATTGTGATTACCGAACTGCCATATCAGGTCTCAGGCTCCAAAATCATCACCCAGATTGCCGACCAGATGCAGGCCAAGAAACTGCCTTTGGTCAGCGATGTACGGGATGAATCGGATCATGCCAATCCAACCCGTTTAGTGATTGTATTGCGTTCTAACCGGATTGATGCCGAAGCGGTGATGAGTCATTTATTTGCCACCACTGATCTGGAATCGAGCTACCGTGTCAACATGAATATGATTGGTGCTGATGGCCGTCCACAGGTGAAATCGATTCGTCGCATTTTACTGGAATGGATCGAGATCCGTAAAACCACGGTGACCCGTCGTCTGCAATATCATCTGAACAAAATCGAAAAACGCCTGCATATTCTGGGGGGGCTGATCATTGCTTACTTGAGTATCGATGAAGTGATTCAGATTATTCGTGAACAAGATCAGCCCAAGCCCGTGTTAATGGAACGCTTTGGCATTGATGAGATTCAGGCCGAAGCCATTCTGGAGCTGAAATTGCGTCATTTGGCCAAGCTTGAAGAAATGGAAATGCGCCGTGAGCAGGACGAGCTGGAAGCGAAGGCTGCGGTGATTCGTGAACAGCTGGCCAATCCGGAATCTTTAAAAGCGCTGATCATCAATGAACTGAAAGATGATGCCAAGAAATTTGGCGATGATCGCCGTTCGCCACTGGTGCAACGTGCCGAAGCTGCTGCGATTAATGAAAATGAAATGTTACCAGCCGATCCTGTGACCGTTATTTTGTCGGAAGCTGGCTGGATTCGCTGTGCCAAAGGCCATGATGTTGACGCTGAAAATCTGAATTTCCGTGCCGGTGATCAATATCTCAGCCATGCACAGGGCAAATCCAATCAGCGTGTCTATATATTAGATGAATCGGGACGTAGTTATGCCTTGCCAATCAATAACCTGCCGTCGGCGCGTGGTCTGGGTGAACCTTTAAGTTCAAAATTATCACCTGCCAGCGGCATCGGTTTTAAACAGGTCTTTGTTGCAGAGGATGAGACGGAAGTCCTGGCGCTGAGTAACAAGGGCTATAGTTTTAAAACGCAGGCCAAACAGCTGGATACCAATGCCAAAGCAGGGAAGGCCTTCCTGAACTTATCCGATGGGGCGCAAGTCATGAGCCTGCAGCCACTCGAAGATGCCACGCATGTTGCACTGCTCAGTTCAGCAGGACGCCTGTTGATTGTCGATTTGGCAGAATTGCCTGTATTGAACAAAGGTAAAGGAAATAAATTGATACAACTTGAAGGTGGTGATCAAATTTTGTCCATGACAATATTGAAGCTTGATGAAATAATTCAAGTGCTTGCAGGACAACAGCAGTTAAAATTAAAAGGGGATGATTTGCAGAAATATATCGGCAAGCGCGGTGCAAAAGGACAGCTTTTACCACGCGGATATCAAAAAGCAAATAAACTGTTGATTCAAAGATAAGACTAGCATCCATCCTGTAAAATACGTTATATATGAACAACGATTCAACAAGATGGATGCAATATTGCACATATACAAGTCTAAAAATGGCGTGTGATATTGAAAAAAACAGTTGAAAACACTAAGGATTATGATTGGAGAGATGGGCATTATGGAAAAAATTTGGTTGGCTGAATACCAAAAGACAGGGATTCCGGAAACAGTAGAATTACCGGCAGAGAATACTTCTCTAGTCGATGTTTTTGAACGTAATTTCCAAAAATTTGGTTCGCGTGATGCCTTTATCTTTATGGATAAGGCCATGACTTTCAATGATCTGGAAGAGGCGAGCCGTAAGTTTGCAACGTATTTACAAAGCTTGGGGTTGGCAAAAGGTTCACGTGTGGCGGTGATGATGCCAAACGTTCTTCAGTATCCGGTCGTGGCACTTGGGGTTTTCCGCGCAGGGTTGGTACTGGTCAACGTCAATCCACTTTATACTTCGCGTGAACTTGAGCATCAACTTAATGACTCAGGTTCTGAAGTCCTGGTGATTATTGAGAACTTTGCCTCTGTTTACCAAGCGATTCTGGGTAAAACCCCGGTAAAACATGTGGTTATTGCTTCTGTAGGCGATATGCTGGGTGCTTTGAAAGGAACTCTGGTGAACTTTGTCTTGCGTTCTGTGCGTAAGCAGATTCCAGCTTGGGACATTCCAGGCCACGTGAAATTCAATACGGCATTAAATAAAATTAGCCCGAGCAATTACAAACGTCCTGAGTTGAGCCTGAGCGATACCGCGGTTCTACAATATACTGGTGGTACTACCGGCGTATCGAAAGGGGCTGAACTGACACATCGTAACCTGGTTGCGAACATGTTGCAGTGTGACGGGATCTTCCAGAGTAAGTTTGGTGCACAAGATGGCCAGCCAGATGACCGTATTTTCTGTGCCTTGCCGCTTTATCATATCTTTGCATTCATGGTGTGCGCACTTTATGGCATGTATAAAGGTCAGGCCAACGTCCTGATTCCGAATCCGCGTGATCTTCCTGCGGTGATGAAGGAACTACGTAAATACCAGCCGACTTTCTTCCCAGCAGTGAATACACTATTCAATGCGCTGGTGAACAATGAAGAGTTCAAACAGCTTGATCATAGCAAATTGAAAATGGCGATGGGCGGCGGTATGGCGGTACTTCCTTCTACAGCAGCAGCATGGAAAAAGCTCACTGGAACCAATATTGTTGAAGGTTATGGCTTGTCTGAAACCTCTCCGGTTGCAACGGCAAACCCGCCTGCTTCTGAAGAATTCAGTGGCACCATCGGTATTCCATTGCCATTAACTGAAGTGGCGATTCTGGATGATGACGGCAATGAAGTGGCACTGGGTGAGCAAGGTGAAATTTCAATCCGTGGTCCTCAGGTCATGAAAGGCTACTGGAACCGCCCAGACGAAACTGAAAAAGTCATGGTTAATGGCTTCTTCCGTACTGGTGATATCGGTGTCATGGATTCACGTGGTTATGTGAAAATCGTAGACCGTAAAAAAGACATGATTTTAGTGTCTGGTTTTAACGTGTATCCATCTGAGATTGAAGAAGTTGTTGCAACCCATCCAAAAGTACTGGAAGTGGCTGCGATTGGTGTGCCAGATGAAAAATCTGGTGAAGTACCGAAACTGTTTGTTGTGAAAAAAGATCCGTCTTTGACCACAGAAGAAGTCTTGGCCTTCGCTAAAGAAAATCTGACCGGTTATAAACGTCCACGCTATGTGGAGTTTATGGACGAATTACCGAAATCGAACGTGGGTAAAATCCTGCGTAAAGATTTACGTAAAACAGCTTAAACTCGATATTAAAAAAAGCGCCTGATGGCGCTTTTTTTATTTGCAGGTTTTTATTTTTTCATGAGCCAGCGGTCAAAATAAGGACGTCCTACACCGACTACTCCCAGAAAAATAAACATGGTGCCAAATTGGCGGGGAAATCCTGTCTGGTTAAAGTTGCCATAACTCAGAATATTGTCGACCACACAATAGACCAAAATGGCTACCACCCAGTGCCAGATTGGCATGCGCTTGATGCCGACGGCATAAAAGGCAATCCATAAAATGGCAAAGCTAAAGATCGGCGACCAGATATTCATATTGGCACAAATCACGGCCATCAAAAAAGCCACAATCGGCAGCACGATTTTTAATACGCGATCCACTTGACGTTGATGCTGGCGCTGTTTATCGAGGACATCGAACATTTCATTTTGCTCAGGCGCGACCATAGTGAATCCTTCTTAAGTAATAAAAAACACTCTATTTAACAAAATTTATTCACGAAACACCATGCTATGATAGATATAAAATTTTCATGAGAAAAAACAGATGCACAGCATTAGTGGGGTGATTTATCTCATTTTAGCCGCTTGTCTTTTGCCTTATGTATTTACTTTGATTGCAAAGAAATCGGCAGGCTTTAGCGCAAAAGACAATCAGAACCCACGAGAGTTTTTAGCAAAATCAACCGGGCTCTCGAGCCGTGCCAATGCGGTTCAACAAAATAGTTTTGAAAGTTTACCATTGTTTATTGCCGCTATTTTAATGGCTGAATATATGGTGGTTCCTCAAACCCTGGTCATGACCTTCGGGATAGCCTATCTGGTATTTCGTGTGTTGTACGGCATTTGTTATCTGGCCAACTGGGCGACTTTACGTTCGATCGTCTGGCTGCTTTCAATCTTATGTCCTGTGGCTTTATTGCTGCTGATCATCAAGATCGTTTAAGCAATCAATTACAGTTCGCGGACATATTTACAGTTCGATATTTTAAAATCCAAACATTTCTTTAAAAACCGTTATAATTGTCGCGGTTTTTTAAAAGATATAACTTGTTAAAGAGTGATGCTATGAGCTACAGCAATATCCCAGCGGGTAAAGATGCGCCAAACGACATCTATGTCATTATCGAAATTCCTGCCAATGCAGCACCGATCAAATACGAAATTGATAAAGATTCTGATGCATTATTCGTAGACCGTTTCATGGGTACAGCAATGTTCTACCCAGCAAACTACGGTTATGTACCTAATACACTTTCTCTTGATGGTGATCCACTTGACGTATTGGTTGTAACGCCACACCCAGTAGAGCCAGGTTCTGTGATCCGTTGCCGTCCTGTTGGTAAACTGAACATGGAAGATGATGGTGGTGTTGATGCGAAACTGGTTGCAGTTCCACACGACAAATTGACTCCAATCTACAAAGATATTCAGGAATATACTGATCTTCCTCCATTGTTGATTAGCCAGATTGAACATTTTTTCCAGCACTACAAAGACTTAGAGCCTGGAAAATGGGTTAAGTTAAGCGGTTGGGAAGGTGCTGAAGTTGCGAAACAAGAAGTACTGGACTCAATTGCTGCATATGCAGAAGCAAACAAATAATTGCTTTGCTTGTGAGTTTAAGATTTTAAATTTTTAAAGCTTAAATTGGAAAAACCTGCACATTGTGCAGGTTTTTTATGGCTTGAACTTCGAGTAAATTAAAATAATTTCACAGGAATGTCTAACCAGATACGCCATTCATTAGTATCACCAATGTAGTTAGATTGGTAGTTATCACTTGCACGGTAGTAAGAATGACGAAGACGTAAGCTTGCATCTTTAGCAAAACCAGACTGAACAGTGTATTTCACCTGGTTAAAGAATTCGCGCTCATGCTCGTTATCACTGATCATAGTACCTGCATTGTCGGTGGCTTTAATATCCCAGCCATATACAAAAGCAGATGTCCAAGATAGGCCAGGAACATTTACAGCACCAAAGTCAAACGTGTACTGAAGTTGCGCTGATTTTTCATCATTACCAATGAAGTCAGACAGGTATGAGTTTGGCATGTAAATAGTTTGTTTACCATCACCTACGCCTGTACCTAAACCATAGTCATAGCCAGTGTTACCAAAGTTTTGCTGGTAAGCGACCATAACATTATGTGGACCACGATTATAAGTTGTAGATAAAGCTAAAATAGTATTATCGAATGAATCGTCTGGTGAGCCGATTTGAGAATAAAGATATGGATTTGCTTCCTTATCCCATTTTGTATGGTAACCACTAAAATCATGCGTTAAGGTGCTTTCATTTGCCAAAGCATAGTTATAGTTGGTATTGATATAATGGCGGTCTAGGCGATCTTTAATATCTGTACCATAATAAGAAGCATTAACTGCATCATTAAATTTGTATTTCGCACCCCATACCACTGCGCGATCCAGCTCTGCACCATCAGAATTGATTTGGTTTGAAAGCTGATTCTCTGTGAATTTACCAGCGATTAGGTTTAGATTTTCAATTTCATTACTTTCTATCAATACACCAGTGTAGTACTCAGGCACTAAACGCGCAGTATTGCTTGCAAGTACAGGTAAGTCTAAAACTTGAGTACCATAAGTTGCTGTTGTATTCGATACACGAGCTTTGACATATGCACCACCACGAACCCAGTGGTCATAAGCATCTTTAGTTCCATCAGCATTATTTTGAGGATGTGTAGGGATCATATCATTACCCGTATGACCATTTTCACCTAACTTGAATGAAGCATCACCAATAATACCGGCACCAAAGCCTACTGTACCTTGAGTAAAACCGGAATCCAGCTTAACAATCGCAGTTTGAGCGAATGAGCTAGTATCTGCTACACCATTTTTCTTGTCACGGTGCAAATAACCGGTACGGAATAAAACTGTACCCTCAGCGCCTTCAATAAAGCCTTTAGCTTCACTTTGTTCATTTGCATATACAGATGAAACCAAAGCAGCCTGAATCAAAACTGCCAACATTAATTTTTTTGAATTTTGCATTGGGGAGAGAGCCTTATACAAATTGATCGGAATTTTTAGGAATTGTATAAGAATTGCTGAAAAAATGTCATTTTTTATTGAGCATATTCCACTAAAGTTAAGATTTTTTACAGATTACATAAGAATCTGATTGAATATTGAGTGGTGTATTTTTTTATCTATCATAAAAAATTTATTAAAAACAATAGTATATTTAAATATCAAAATAATGAGCTTAAGCATCTTCATCCTAGAACTGTTCAGTCTATTTACTTTTTTAAAGTTAAAATTCTACAACAAGATCAAGAGTGGTGATGATGCACTGTTTTTTAGCATAAATTTTAATCAATATGGAAATGGGGTTAAAAAGAGGCAATATGTAAATAAATATATATTGTTTAAAAAAACAATAAGAGAGTATTGAAAAACATTTTGAGAATGAATTATCCAGCGTAAAGGTATTTTAAATATTCTATTTTTTAATTTTAAATCAAATGCTTAAAGTGGAAAGTATTTTTCTATTTTTAGCTCATTTGTATTTCTTTCTCGATTGGCATAGCTTTTGCAAAGTTTATCCCGAGTGCAATAAATGATCATAAAAACGTCTGAGGACGGTCTTGGGGAGCCATATAATGAAACTAATTTTAAAAGCCTTATCCGTTGCTGTGCTGGGTGCTGCATCTACTTTCACTTTTGCAGCTGAACCTGCATCGGAACATACATTCTCTGGAAATATTAGCGTACTTTCGAGCTATAACTTGCGTGGTATCACCAATGTACCTGAAAATAAAGGCGCGACATTACAAGGTGGACTCGATTATAACCATGCCTCTGGTTTTTATGCAGGATGGTGGGGTTCAACCCTAGATTATGGCAGCGATAATGGTAGCGAATTCGAAAATAACTTTTATGCAGGTTATAACGGTTCAATCAATGAAGATTCGGCTTATACCATCGGTCTAACTTACTATTATTACTATGATGTCGGAAATACAGACTCGAATGGCTTTGAAACCATGTTAGGTCTGAGCTACAAAGATTTCGGTATAAGCGCTCAAACACTTTTGGAAGATACCGCTTGGGGCAATACTGGCGATACCTACCTCAAAGGCAGCTATAGCTATGCCTTACCTCATGATTTTAGCCTGGATACCGCACTGGGTTTGTATATTTATAAAGAAAGTGGTGATTATGTTCCTGACTCAACTGAAAGCTTTGGCTTCCGTCATTTTGATATCGGTTTAAGCAAGCCGCTTGCCGATACAGGCGTAACGGCAAGCATGAATTATATTCTGGGTGGTTATGATCGTAATGATGTAAAACAAAATAATAAAGTGGTCTTCGGGTTGGCTTACAGCTTCTAATTTCCTCCAGATAAAAAGCGACCTCAGGTCGCTTTTTATCTGTTGATTTAGATCTGTTGCTGTCCCCGATAAGACAAAGCTTCAGACAGATGCTGACTCTGGATTTCTGTGCTTTGATTTAAATCAGCAATAGTACGTGCCACCCGTAATACCCGATGATAGCCACGTGCGGATAAATTCAGTTTTTGTTGAGCCAGTTCAAGCATATTCTGGGCAGTCTGATCCAAGCCAGCATAATGTTCTAGCTGCTTTGGACTCAAACTCATATTCAAGCTATTTTGCCGTTGCATCTGAATCTCATAAGCTGCTATCACGCGTTGTCTGACCGTTTCAGAGTCCTCTGTCGGCCGATTATCCTGTAACTCATGCGCCTGTAAGGGCGGTACATCAATATGTAAATCAATCCGATCCAGCAGCGGCCCTGAAATCCGGTTCTGATAGCGCTTGATACTGTCAGGCGAACATTGGCAGCGAATATCCTGATTAAAGGCATAACCGCATGGGCAGGGATTCATGGCAGCCACCAGCTGAAAATTGGCTGGAAAAGTGATCTGACGTGATGCACGAGAAATCACAATTTCTTTGGCTTCCAGAGGCTGGCGCAAAACTTCCAGTACCTTTCGATCAAATTCAGGCAATTCATCCAGAAATAACACGCCCAAATGCGCCAGCGTAATTTCACCCGGTTTGGGGTGTGAGCCGCCACCGACCAGTGCAACAGCAGAAGCAGTATGATGCGGGGCTCGAAACGGCCGCTGGCCAAAAGGATGATTGGCATTGGCGACTGAATAAATACTGGCAACTTCCAGATTTTCCTGGGTTTTTAAAGGCGGTAAAATACTGGCTAATCGAGATGCGAGTAAGGTTTTTCCTGTCCCCGGTGGTCCTCGAAACAGCAGGGAATGGCCACCCGCTGCTGCAATTTCCAGTGCACGCCGTGGCCGCAATTGGCCTTTGACATCGGCAAGATCACATTTATAAAAATGGTTGGTATCGACTGGAATGGTTTGTATTTCTGCTAAGCACTGCGTCTGAGCAAGATGCTCACAGACCTCTTTTAGATGATTGGCAGCAAAGACCTTAAAGTCCGGGAGTTGGCAGGCTTCCTGTGCATTCGGACCCGGCAGCATCAGTTGATGCTGATCATGTTGACAGGCAATCGCAATGCTCAGGATCCCTGTGACTGGGCGAAGTTGACCATCGAGAGCCAATTCTCCAATAAACTCAAGATTATCGGTGCAGTTTTCCGGAAGCTGTCCGGAGGCGACCAAAATACCTAAAGCAATCGGTAAATCCAGACGCGAACCATCTTTCGGTAGATCTGCTGGAGCCAGATTAATGGTCAGGCGTTTGGTCGGAAACTGAAAGCCACTATTTAAAATGGCAGAACGCACCCGGTCTTTACTTTCCCGGACTGCGGCTTCAGGAAGCCCCACAATCGTGAGTGAAGGCATGCCGGAACTGACATGAACCTCGACTTCAATTAAAGGCGCGTGCAGGCCAAGCAAGCCTCGCGTATAAATTTTGGCAAAAGACATTATTATTGTTCCAATTTAGTGCATTATTTTTATCGGTCTTAGGTCTTTTGTGCACTGTACTTGTGCTTATTTTTTATTCGAAATTTTATCTTCTAAGGCTTCAACCTGTTTCAGCAAATCATTGAGGCGATGATTGGCATTATCGAGGGCAGTACGTTGACGTTCAATTTCTTCTTTGGACACCAGATCCATTTTTGTCACAGCTTCATTTAATAGAGCACGAATATTCTGTTCCAGATCTTTCTTAGGTTGTTCAACTTGCTGCAAAATTGCTTGTAATAGGGTTTCAATCATTGTCTGATCCATCGCCATCGAAAGGAAGCGACAGTTTAGCATTGCTCGAATACAGACCCTAGTATTTCAGACAAAATATAGGCTTAATCGATAAGAGATATTGTAAAAATCCACATAAAAAATGTCGGTTTTTTAAAGATTCAAAACCTTTATAAGTATAAAATAAGGTATAAATAAACCGCATGCCGGGCTTTCTAATTTCCCCCGACCTTAGGAATCTTGGCATGAAATTTGAACGTAAAACCTTACTGGTGAAATAAGCCGAAGGAAAACAAACATGAAGCTCGTAACTGCAATCGTAAAACCTTTTAAATTGGATGATGTTCGTGAAGCATTGTCTGAAATTGGTGTTCAAGGCATCACTGTAACTGAAGTGAAAGGCTTTGGTCGTCAAAAAGGCCATACTGAACTCTATCGTGGTGCTGAATACGTTGTAGATTTCCTGCCGAAAGTCAAAATTGAAATCGCGATTAGCGATGACATGGTTGACTCCGTCATTGAATCTATTACGCGTGTTGCTAGCACTGGAAAAATTGGTGACGGAAAAATTTTCGTGACGAACTTAGAACAAGTCATCCGTATTCGTACAGGTGAAACAGGTGCAGACGCTGTCTAACTTGGCACGAAGTTTGCTGAGTACCTAAGAACTCACAAAAACTTGGTTGGGGGATACGAATGAAAAAAATGCTACTTGCGTTCGGCATGGCCGGCGCACTTTTTGGTGGTTCTGTTGCATGGGCTGAAAATGCTGCAACAGCAACACCACCCGCAGAAGACATTGTGCTTGTTGAAGAAACAGGCGAAACCACACTGAATAATACGGCAGATACTCCAGCAGCAATTGCTGAAGCAGCGCCAGTTGAAACAGCAGTACCTGCAGAAGAAGAAGCAACATTAGATACAGGTGATACTGCTTGGGTTTTAACGTCCACCGCATTAGTTTTACTCATGACCATTCCGGGTCTAGCACTCTTTTATGGCGGTATGGTCCGTAAGAAAAACGTCCTGGCGACCATGGCGCATAGCTTTATTGCCGCTGCAGTCGTCAGCATTGTCTGGGTGATTGTCGGTTATACCCTGGCCTTCGGGGAAGGGAATGCCTTCATTGGTAGCTTGGACAAATTTATGTTGGCCGGTATTACCACAGAGGCGCTTTCAGGCACCATTCCTGAAATTCTGTTTGTCATTTTCCAAATGACTTTTGCCATCATTACTGTTGCAATTATTAGTGGTTCGATCGCAGAACGGATGAAATTTGGTGCTTTCGTTGCCTTCATTGCACTTTGGGTAGTGATTGTCTATGCGCCGATTACTCACTGGGTCTGGGGCGGCGGCTGGTTGGGTAATGACGGTGCGCTCGATTTTGCTGGTGGTACAGTGGTTCATATCAACTCGGGTGTTGCTGGTCTGGTAGCAGCGTATATGCTGGGCAAACGTATGGGCTTGGGCCGTGAATCGATGGCGCCACACAACTTGACCCTTACTGTGGTGGGTGCATCTTTACTTTGGGTGGGCTGGTTCGGTTTCAACGGTGGTTCTGCCTTGGGTGCGAACGGCTCTGCAGGTTATGCGCTGGTGGTGACTCAAGTGGCAGCGGCAGCGGCAGCGATCTCTTGGCTGATTACTGAAAAACTGGCACGTGGCAAAGCATCTGTATTAGGCGGCGTATCGGGTGCAGTTGCTGGTCTGGTGGTGATTACGCCAGCCGCAGGTTTTGTGACTGTCGGTGGTGCATTGGCGATGGGTCTGATCGGTGGTGTGGTGTGTTTCTGGGGAATCACTGCGCTGAAACGTGCCTTGAAAGCCGATGATTCTTTAGATGCGTTTGGCCTGCATGGTGTAGGCGGTGTGGTCGGTGCGATTTTGACCGCTTTTTTTGCCAGCGAATTCATTATGGGGGATGCTGCGCCAGCCAACATGATGAGCCAGCTTTGGGTTCAAGTTGAAGGTGTACTTGCGACCATCGCTTACTCTGCCATTATGACGTTCATTATCCTGAAAGTGATTGACTTGATCATTGGTATCCGTGTCGCATCTGATGATGAGCGCATGGGTCTGGATTTGAGCCAGCATGGTGAACGTGTCGAATAATAATAAACACACAATAATCAATATATAGTGCAAAACAGCCCAAATGGGCTGTTTTTTTTCTATATGTTGCGTAAGACTCTACAAAGTTTGCAATTTTTGCTACACTCGGAATCCATCTGGATTTGTTCAATTAAACCGCTATGCATTGCCCATTTTGCAATACTGCCGACAGTAAAGTGATTGATTCACGCCTGGCAGCTGAAGGCTGTCAGATTCGTCGTCGCCGTGAATGTGTCAGTTGTAATGAACGTTTTACGACTTTTGAAAGTTATGAAGTGGTGATGCCGCGCGTGATTAAATCGGATGGCAAAAATGAACCCTTTGATGAAGCCAAATTACGTCGTTCCCTGATGCATGCCTTGCAGAAACGTCCGGTAACCCAAGAGCAGATTGAAACAGTTTTGAGCGATATCCAGTTACAGATTCGCCGTCTGGGTGAGCGTGATGTGAAATCGCGTACCATCGGTGAAATTGTCATGCAGTCTTTATTCGCACTCGATCACGTGGCCTATGTGCGTTTCGCTTCGGTTTATCAGGATTTCCAGGATGTTGAAGCTTTTCGTCATCAAATTGAACAGATGCAACAGCGAGAATCACAAGAATAAGCATGTCTGAACTGAATCAAGATCAAGTCTGGATGCGCCGCGCAATTCAGCTTGCCCAGCAAGGTCAATACTCGACCAAGCCCAATCCGAATGTCGGCTGTGTCATTGTCAAAGATGGCGTCATTATCGGTGAGGGTTTTCATCCTCAAGCAGGGCAGCCGCATGCTGAAGTATTCGCGCTGCGTCAGGCTAGTGAGCAGGCACGTGGTGCAACCGCGTATGTCACTTTGGAGCCGTGTGCGCATTATGGGCGAACGCCGCCATGTGCCAAGGGTCTGGTTGAAGCTGGTGTGGCTAAAGTGGTCGTGGCCTGTCCTGATCCAAATCCGCTGGTGGCGGGCAAGGGTGTACAGATTTTAAAAGATGCCGGTATCGATGTTGAAGTCGGGATTGGTCAGGAACAAGCGCATCAGCTGAATCAAGGTTTCCTGAAAGCCATGGCGACCGGCATGCCGTATGTGCGACTTAAAATTGCATCCAGTCTGGATGGCCGTACGGCGATGGCATCCGGTGAATCGAAATGGATTACCGGAGCCGAGGCGCGTCAGGACGTGCAGTATTGGCGGGCCATTTCCGGTGCAGTCATCACTGGGATTGAAACAGTTCTGGCCGATGACTGTCAGCTGAATGTGCGGCAACTCGATGGCATTGAAGATATTGAAACAGTAGTACAGCCCAAGCGTATCATTTTGGATCGTCAGGGGCGTTTGCCATTAACGGCGAAAATTCTAGCGCAAGCCGACACCGTGTTGGTGATGGGACCTTTTCGGCAAGAGCTGGCCGATCTGGGTGTGTTACAATTGCCGGTACAGCCTTTAAAACAATTATTGTCCCAGCTGGCTGAGCAGCATCAGATTTATGATGTCTTGGTGGAAGCAGGGGCGACCTTATCTACGGCATTTTTACAAGAACAATTGGTTGATGAACTGATCAGTTACGTTGCACCGACCTTATTGGGTCAGTCTGCACGTACTATGTTTAATGCAGAATTCAGCCTTATGGCAGAACAACTCCGATTTAAGCTGCGCGATGTGACTCGCTTGGGTGATGACGTGCGCTTCAGGTTAATTCCTTTTCAAGAGACACTATGAGTTCAGAGTCTACGGTTTATCATAAACGTCGCCATGCGGCACGTACCACCGATGAATATCTTTTCCATCAGCTGGTTCCTTATCTGGGCAACAAACGCCGTTTATTACATTTGATTCTGGAAGCACTTGAAATTACAGGAACTCTGAAGCGTGAAGATGGCCGTGCGCCGATTTTTGCTGATTTTTTTGCTGGTTCTGGTGTGGTATCACGCTTAGCCCGTCAAAATGGTTATCGCGTGATTGCCAATGACTGGGAACCCTATAGCCATGCATTGAATCATGCGGTGCTGGCCTGTACTGAAGCACCGGCGTTTAAAGAATTGGGTGGCTATCAGAAAGCCATTGATTATCTGAACCGTCTGCCGGAAGTGAAAGGCTGGGTCACGCATAACCTGTGTCCGCGCAATGATGAAATTTATGATCCCGCCCGTGACCGTTTGTTCTTTAAACGTCGTAACGGCATGCGTATTGATGCGATTCGTCAGCAGATTGCAGCTTGGCAGGCCCAAGGTGCCATTGACGATGTAGAGATGTCTGCCTTGCTGGCACCATTACTGTATTCAGCCAGTTTTGTCAGCAATACCTCGGGCGTTTTCAAGAGTTTCCACCACGGCTGGGGCGGAAAAACCCAAACGGCGCTGGAACGGATTGAATCTTTACTGTGGCTGACCCCAAGCCGCTTTTGCGAGTCGGATCAGAAGAAAGGTATGGCTGCCGAAATGTGGTGTGTCGATGCCCAGCATCTGGCCAATCAGATGAGCGGTTTTGAAGTAGATGTGGCTTATCTGGATCCACCGTATAATCAGCATGCCTATAGCAGTAATTACCATGTCCTGAATGCTTTGACCTTATGGGATCAGGCCGATTTACCGACGCCAGATACCAAGGGCTTCAAGAGCGGGATTGACCGGGCATGGCGCAAAGAGCGTCCGAGCCAGTACAACTCTTCCAAATATGCCAAAGAAGCCTATGAAAACTTGTTGGCGACCATCAATGCGCGTTTCATTCTGACCAGTTATTCAACGGATGGTAATATCAGCGCCACTGATTTATTGCAGGCCAACCTGAAACGTGGCCGGGTGACCTTGCTGACTCAGGATGTACCACGTTATCGGGTCAGCAAACAGCGCCAATCTGAACGTGCACGCGTACTGGAATTTATTGTGATTACCGATACCCATGCCAGGTCAGGTCCACCGATCCGTCAACTCCTCAGCCAGTTGCATCATTATGCAGAATTGGGCGGTGTGGATACCACCGGTGTCAGTACCCAGTTGGCACTCTGGTAAAAGAATAGAAAAGGAAATAAAAATGTTTACAGGTATTATCGAAAGCCTTGGCAAAGTAGACAGTCTGCAAAGTGTGGGTGGTGATGTACGTTTACGTATCCAGACTGACCTGGACATGTCGGATGTACATCTGGGTGATTCTATTGCTACAAATGGTATCTGCCTGACAGTCATAGACTGGGGCGAAAACTGGTATGCAGCTGATGTGTCCCGTGAAAGTCTGAACCGGACGACACTGGGCAACTGGAAAGCCGGTCAACCTGTTAACGTCGAAAAAGCCATGTTGCCGACCACGCGTTTTGGCGGCCATATTGTTTCAGGTCATGTCGATGCAGTCGGCGAGATCACTTTGGTGCGTGCAGATGCACGCTCGATTTATTATGAAGTCACTGCACCGGCTGAAATTGCCAGATATCTGGCAGAAAAAGGTTCGGTCACAGTCGATGGTATTAGCCTGACCATTAATCACTTGCGTGGCTGTGTGATTAGTCTGAACTTGATTCCGCATACGGCTGAACGTACCAATATCAGTACCTGGAAAGTGGGTAGCAAGGTCAATCTGGAAGTGGATGTGCTGGCACGTTATATCGAGCGTTTATTGCTCGGTGATAAAGCCGCAGATACCACTGAACAGTCTAAGATCAGCATGGATTTTCTGGCTGAAAATGGCTTTTTAAAATAAGCGGAATGCTTAAATACTGAACAGTCTGATTGAAAAATTAGACTGTTTTTTTATTTTTCGGGATAATCAGCAATTCAATTTGCAAATATTGCCTTGGTGGACGGGTCGAATGCTCGATTTTTTACTCAACTTGGAACAGTCATTACCGCTATTGCTTGATCAATATGGGGTGTGGATCTACGCGATCCTGTTTCTGGTGATTTTTGCGGAAACCGGCTCAGTATTTTTCTTTTTTCTGCCCGGTGACAGTTTATTGCTGGCTGTAGGAGCTTTATGTGCCAGCAGCGATATATTGACCCTGCATTCGATGGGATTACTGCTCTTTACTGCATCGGTACTCGGCTACACCGTGAATTATTACACTGGAAAAGTGCTGGGCCTAAAATATTTTAATCGGCATTCACGCTATTTCAAGCCAGAATATATGGTGAAAACCAATCACTATTTTATGAAACATGGCGGTAAAACCATTCTGATTGCGCGTTTTATTCCTTTTGTTCGTTCATTTGGCCCTTTTGCTGCCGGTTCAGCCCATATGAGTTTTGCCACATTCAGCTTTTATAATATTACGGGTGGTATTCTCTGGATTGGTACTTTATTAACTATTGGCTATCTGCTTGGAAATGCTGCCTTTATGCTGGCCGATGTGCTCTAAAAGATCAAATTAAAAAGCCCGAATCAGCCGAATGCCAGTCAGTTAAGCAATTGACGGGTATTTTCTTTTTTAAATTCATGATTATATTTGATGGGTGGAAAAGTCATCCGCAACTGTTTGAGGCATGCGGTGTATTGCACCGCGAGAATGTCCTCCTTGCGAAGCTCTGCTTCTCATTTGGGCAAAACCAAATTAACCAATGCTTTACAAATATTTGATGTAAAACCTTAAGGCTCCATCGTGAACGGCTAAACAGTTAAAGCATCTATTTCTAAACTCTTTAACTGATCAGCATTACCGAATGAGCGGGCTTTTTATATGAGTTGGGATTTTTAATCAGGTCTCACTTGCTCGGAAAATTCTGAATTTTTCAGTATGTAGTCGATTTCTTCTTGGGCCGCCACACGCATTTGTTCTCTTAGTGCATTGATGGTCTGTTCAATCACCGTTTCTGCCTCAAGTTCCAGACGCAAACGCACACTCTCTAATTCAGATAAAATGGTGTGGTCTTCAATCTGGATACGACCTTGGGCAAAGTCAAAACTATGCTCAGGATTTTTCTGATAACGGGCAACATAATGCTGCATTTCTGTCTCTAGACTGAAATTTATGTCAGCGAGGGCTTGGGTCTGCTCAGTAAATTTACGCTGTTCATCTTGCTGTAACTGTGCAATCGCAGCCTGCTCTGCGGCACGTTTATCGGCCAAGGCCTGTTCGAGTGCCAGCTGTCTGCGAATACGTGCAGCCTCAATCAATTCAGCCTTGCGCTGCGCATAGGCTTCTTCAATCTTGCGTTCAGATTCCTGCTGTAAGCGCTGATCACGAATCTGCCATTCTTCTAAAGAGGTTTCAGGCTTTAAAATGTCACAGATCCGAGAGAGGTCATCGATAAAGGTCTGACGTACAGCTTCCGGCACATTTAACCAGCGCTGTTTAAAATCTGGACCTACATTTAATGCCACATGCCTCTCCTTGTGGGTGATATCGGTTAAAGCTTATGGGTGTTGGGCTCAATACCTAAACGACGATATTGTTTGAATTTTTCACGACCCAGCTGTTTAGCCGTTTCATGGTTTTCAATGATCTCAATAATGTGACTAAATTTTGCGTAAGGTTCAAGTGCTTCCGGATTAAAATTGAAAATAATCCAGTCGGACTGTTCAGGCAATGTTGCCGAAATACACACGCTCGCCTCAGGCTGATCAATGCCATGCGGAATGAAACTCGCGGGATCAAAGATCCACAGGCGTTCATCCAGCTGCTGCTGCAAGGCTGCATCGGCACATAGTAACCAGATCCGCGCCGGCTGGCGCAGAATCTTGCGGCATAAACGACAAGCACTTTCGACTTGTCGTTCAGGACTTTTTTCAAATAAATAAAAGCTGACCTTAGCCATTCGTTTGAACGCGGTTGGCCAGGAACTGCATCAATAATGGCACTGGACGCCCGGTTGCGCCTTTATTGGCACCTGAGTTCCATGCTGTACCTGCAACATCCAGATGTGCCCAGCGATATTCACGGGTAAAACGTTGCAAGAAGCAGGCTGCAGTGACAGAACCGGCTTTTGGGCCACCGATATTGCCAATATCGGCAAATGGTGAATCGAGTTGTTCCTGATAGTCATCTATGACCGGCATACGCCATACCCGGTCAAATGAATGCTGGCCGGCAGTTTCCAGTTCTGCTGCCAACTTATCATCTGGTGTGAACAGACCTGTCAGCACGGAACCCAAAGCCACCACACATGCACCGGTCAAGGTCGCAATATCAATCACCAGAGCAGGGTTGAAACGTTTCACATAGGTCAGGGTGTCACATAACACCAGACGACCTTCGGCATCGGTATTCAGGATTTCAACCGTTTGACCGCTCATCGTCGTGACGATATCACCTGGACGAGTGGCTTTACCAGAAGGCATATTTTCTGCTGCGGCAATGGTTCCTACCACATGCAGAGCTAAGCGGGACTCACACAATGCACGCATGGTACCCAGTACAGAGGCTGCACCGCACATGTCGTATTTCATTTCATCCATACCTGCGCCAGGTTTGAGTGAAATACCACCGGTATCAAAGGTAATGCCTTTACCGACCAGGACCACTGGCGCTTCACTACGCTCTGATTGATATTCAATGCTGATAATACGACCCGGACGCTCTGAACCCTGGCTGACTGCAAGGAAGGCACCCATGCCTAAATCTGCCATCTGTTGTTCATCCAGTACCGTGACTTTCAGTAAATCCGGATATTCAGCAGCCAAGGCGATGGCCTGATCTGCCAGATATTCCGGGAAACAGATATTGCCCGGACGGTTGCCCAGATCACGTGCCAGGTTTTGCCCGCTCTGTACTGCTTGAACCAGTTGCAGCTGTTCTGTCGTTAAAACGCTATGCGTGGCAATCAGGTCGATCTGTTCAAGTACAAATTCATTCTTTTTCGACTTATATTCATCATAACCATAGCTGGCTTGGGTCAAAGCCAGAGCAAACAGATAATGCAATTCTTGTGGAAGTTGTGTCAGGTCTACAGAAATCTGTTTGAATTTTTTTTGAGTGGCCTGAATAATAGTCTGGGCAATTTTTGCGAGTTTTGCTGGTTGCAATTCAGCGACTTTGCCTAAACCGATCAGTGCTGCATGGCTGGACTGGCTGACTTGGCCAATCAGGCTCAGACTTTCAGCCAAAGCCGCTTTGAACTGAGATGCTTCAATTAATCGGTCTAAATTGTTGATTTGATAGGTTGAGGTGGTATTTTGAAGTTGTTCTGAGTCAACTAAAATCAACAAAGATTGACTTGATCCATTCTCTGGGAATGACGTATTAATTGTAAGTTTCATATTCTGTTTTCACGCCTGTCTAGATTTGTAAATCATTCAGTCATTGAACCATTTATCTGAATAGAGTTTCAATGGGTAGGGCCGTCTAGGTTTTATATTTTTGCTATTCGGGTAAACTAGCACTCGTTTTATAGACCTTATTTTGGAAGAATTAATTTGATTATTCGGCGTTATCTGGTCAAGCAAGTTGTCTCGACATCCTTGGTGGTGATTGCCTTATTGACCTTGATCATGATGGGTGGCCGACTGATCAAGTATTTTGGTGTCGCAGCGCAAGGCCGTCTGGATGCAGGCATTTTATTTAGCATCATTGGCTACCGTTTGCCTGAGTTTTTAACCTTAATTCTTCCGCTCGGTTTCTTTATTGGCCTGATGCTGGTATTTGGCCGTTTATATGTCGACCATGAAATGGCGGTGATGAATGGCAGTGGTGTCAGCCGGCATCAATTGGCGCGCCTTCTGGTGCCGATGACCTTGGTGTTTCTCATTGCCCAAGCCGGCTTGATGCTCTGGGCAGCGCCATGGGGAATCCGCCAGTTTGAAGCGCTGACCACCAGTCAGGCGGTACGCACCGGCTTTGATCTGGTACGACCCAAAGAATTTATTTCCTCTGGCCCCTATACCATTTATGCCGGTGATCTGTCTGAAGACCGTAAAAACTTAAAAGATATTTTCTTCTATCAGCGGGCAGAAAAACCCGGTAAACCGGATGTGATGATTCTGGCCCAAGAAGCCACCCGCATCGAGGTGCCAAATGATGCGGCCAATGTGGTCGATCTGGTTCAAGGTCGCCGTTATGAAATTTATCCGGGCACTCCGCAATATACCCAGGCTGAATTTGCAAGCTATCGTCTGCGTTTAGAAAATGATGAGGAAGCACAGTTTGCCAGTGCTGAAGTTGAAGCCCTGCCAACCTCGCAATTGTGGCAGAACCGTCAGGATCCTGTGGTGGCCAGTGAATTAGGCTGGCGGGTATTTGTACCATTTGCGATTCTGATTGCTTTGATTCTGGCCGTGGCCTTGTCTGAAGTGAGTCCGCGCCAAGGTCGTTATCTCAAGTTATTTCCGGCGCTCATGATCTTTGCCAGTCTGATTGTGGCGTTAATGGCCGTGAAAACCCGGATCAGTAAAGAGGAAATGGGGATCTTGGCTTATCCATTGATCCTGATTGCTTATGCGATTGCGGGTGCCTTGTTCTCACGTAAACAGAATTTGGCCCCGAAAATCAAGAAACAGATTCAGCGAGTGAGGTCTTAATAATGTTGGCACGTCGTATAGTTGCAAAACATGTGACCCAAACCACTGCGCTGGCGATGCTGGGTGCAACCGCTGTGTTGGCGGGTTTACAGGTGTTATTTACTTATCTGGGTGAGCTGGGTTCACTAAAAGAAGGTTATGGCGCCTGGGATGCCTTGAAATATGTGCTCTGGGGTGCTCCGAATTATCTTTATGAAATTCTGCCGATCTCGGCGCTGATCGGTGCGGTTTTAGGTTTGGGCACATTGGCCTCAAATAGTGAACTGATTGTGATGCGCTCGATCGGGATCAGTCTGTGGCGGATTGTTGGCTGGGTGATCCGTTCAGCATTACTGCTGGTGGTCTTGTCATTTGCCTTAAGCGAGTGGGTGATTCCCTATACCAATGAACAGGCCAAGAGCGTAAAAAGTTCGAGTAAAGCCGCACAACTGGGCGAAGTGCGGGGTTACTGGACCCGGGAAGGGCAGCGCTTTATTTATATTGATTATGCCAATTCGCAAGGTCAGCTGAAAAATGTGCAGATGCTGGATTTTGATGAAAATTATCGCTTACGCGGCACCTTGCAAGCGGATCAGGGTGAATTCGTCACAGATGGCTCCTGGACATTAAGCAATACCGAGCAGTTCGATATTCTGCAAAATGGTAGTGCTACCCTGATCAAGCAGGAACAGCAACCTTTGGCACTGGCATTACAGCCAAAATATGTGCATATGGTCACCATCGATCCTGAAGACTTGTCACCGAGCCAACTGATCAGTTTCACAAGTTATATGCATGAATATAGTCAGGTGCCAAAAACCTATCAACTGGCTTTCTGGCAGAAACTCGGTTCTCCTTTTGCCCTGATTGCACTGGTGGTGATTGCCTGTTCATTTATTTTCGGGCCGCTGCGTCAGCAATCCATGGGTTTTCGTCTGGTGATTGCCTTATTTGCCGGTCTGGGCTTTTTCTATCTACAGGATTTCCTCGGCTATGCCAGTCTGGTCTATGCGCCATCTCCGGCATGGTTTGTCTTTATTCCGATTCTGATCATGTTCGGTATTGGGGGTTACCTGCTGCATCGGGCACGCTAAGACCCAGGAAAATAGAACAAATCAATCGCGATGAGCGGCTTAAACCATACTCTGGTCATGGCCTCTTTTTGCAAACTTCGCTAAAATAGAGCGATTAATTCGTAGACGAACAGAGTATTTCATTATGACGGATGCAACTGCTGGCAAAATCCCTCACGTTTTGGTGATTATGGATGGTGTGGGTCATCGCGAAGCGGTCGAAGACAACGCGTTTTTAGCAGCTAAACGACCAAATTTAACTGCAATGCAGGACAAGCATCCGCATGGTTTGATCTCGGGTTCAGGCGAAGATGTTGGTCTGCCAGATGGCCAGATGGGGAACTCGGAAGTCGGACATATGAACCTCGGTGCAGGTCGTGTGCTGTATCAGGATTTTACCCGGATTACCAAAGACATTCGTACCGGTGATTTCTTCAATCATGAAGTACTCGTCGATGCGGTGGAGAAAGCCAAAGCTTCAGGTGGTGCAGTGCATTTGCTCGGCCTTTTATCTCAAGGCGGTGTGCATTCGCATGAAGACCATATTGTTGCGATGGCTGAACTGGCACTCAAACGTGGTGTCAAAGTTTATTTGCATGCTTTCCTGGATGGTCGTGATACGCCGCCACGAAGTGCCCAGCCGTCATTGGAAAAACTGGATGAGCTGTTTGCACAATATCCAGGTCAAGGTCGTATTGCCAGCATGATTGGTCGTTACTTCGCGATGGATCGTGACAACCGTTGGGATCGCGTCGAACAGGCCTATCGTTTATTGACTGAAGGCGAAGCGGCCCGTACAGCTGCCACAGCAGTTCAAGGTCTGGAACAGGCTTATGCCGCAGATGAGTCGGATGAGTTTGTCAAAGCCACCCGCATTGGTGAGCTGGCAAAAATTCAGGATGGTGATAGCGTGGTCTTCATGAACTTCCGTGCTGACCGTGCCCGTGAATTGACTCGCGCATTTGTAGAAAAAGATTTTGCTGGATTTGCACGTAAAGTGGTGCCGAACTTAGCCAAGTTTGTGATGTTGACGCGTTACCAAGCAACGATTGATGCGCCTGTGGCCTATATGCCAGAAGCGTTGGTCAACTCGATTGGTGAATACCTGTCAAATCTGGGTAAAACCCAATTGCGTATTGCTGAAACTGAAAAATATGCACACGTGACGTTCTTCTTTAGTGGCGGTCGTGAAGATGAATATCCGGGTGAAAAACGTATCCTGATTCCATCACCAAACGTGGCAACTTATGACCTCAAACCGGAAATGAGTGCTTATGAAGTGACTGATGAGCTGGTCGCTGCGATCAATTCAGGCGAATTTGACCTGCTGGTGGTGAACTATGCCAATGGTGATATGGTCGGTCATACCGGTGTTTTTGATGCCGCAGTGAAAGCGGTCGAAGCGGTCGATACCTGCTTAGGCCGGGTTTATGAGGCGGTGATGGCGCAAAAAGGTCATATGCTTATCACTGCCGATCATGGTAATGTAGAGCAGATGCAGGACTATCACAGTGGTCAGGTGCATACTCAACATACCACTGAATTGGTTCCATTTATTTATGTAGGTCCAACTCAGGCCACGATCGCAGAAGGTGGCGTATTGGCAGATGTCGCACCGACCTTATTAAGTCTGATGCAAGTTCCAGTCCCTGCGGAAATGCAAGGTCGCAACCTGATTGAACTGAATCAATAATTTTCGATAAGATTTTAAAGAAAGGTAAAAAATGGCAACAACACATTGGAAGTCTGTCGTTATACCATGCTTACTGATGTGTTTGAGTCATTCGGCCTGGGGTGCGGGCTCAAAAGAGCCGGTATTCGATGATATGGAAATGGATGGTCAGGTTTATACTGAAATTCCTGTGGCATCCATTCAAGAATTTGTACAAATTTACGGCATCGTCAAAGACAATTATATTCAAGACAAAAATGACGACGCCTTGTTCCAACAGGCAATCCAAGGGCTGGTCAGTGGCTTAGACCGCTATTCGCGTTATTTGTCTCCTGAAGATTATAAGCAGCTACGTGAATATACTGAAGGTGATCTGGCCAGCATTGATTTCGATCTGCAATTTAACTCGCAGATGAAGCAATGGATGGTGCAGGGATTGAGCGCCGATGCCGACTCTGCCAAGCAGGGACTGCGTAATGGTGTCACGGTCTATAAAATTGATGATCAGGTGCTGAGTAGCCTGAATCAGGAACAGGTGCGACAGCTATTGAGCGGGGCGGTCGGCTCTACGCTGAGCATACAGCTTTCCCCACAAAGTCCGGTGGTTCGTCTGGTAAGGAATACCAAGCTTGATACTGAAATTAAATCCAGTCTGCACAATAATCAGGTACTGGTATTGCAGGTCAAAGTTTTCCAGCAAGATACAGCCAATGAAATCAAGCGCCTGATTGAAAGCTACGCTGACAGACGCTTAAAAGCGGTGATGTTTGATCTACGCAATAACCCGGGTGGCTTACTTTCTGCCGCAGTAGAATCGGCCGATTTATTTTTGAATCAGGGTGTGATTGTCTCGACCCAAAGCCGTTCGGAAGGCAATCAGCAATTTCAGGCGCTGCCAAGTTTTGAATTTCAGAATCTGAAAGTGGGCGTTCTGATTAATAACCGTTCAGCTTCGGCAGCTGAAGTCTTTACGGCAGCATTGAAAGAACATAGCCGGGCTTGGGTGGTCGGTGAGCAAAGCTATGGCAAAGGTGTGGTACAAAAGCTATTTCCACTGAGTAATGGTTCTGCTTTACAAATGACAGTGGCACAATACTTCAGTCCGAGTGGTCAGATGATTGAAGGGCGGGGCGTGCAGCCACATTTCAGTTATCCGTTTAAGCAGGAAATGCGTGAGGAGAGCTATCTGGAACACGTCACAGACCTGCTGCTCCTGCAAAAATAATTATTCGTCTTCCTCAGTATCCAGTCCGAACTTTTTCAAACGATAGCGTAGGGAGCGGAATGACATACCGAGCTTTTTCGCGGCCAGTGTGCGGTTCCAGTGCGTTAGATTCAGCGCATTGAGTAGAACTTCTTTTTCAATCTTTTCTAAATATAGCTCTAGGCCTTCTTCTGGGAGCTTTCTCGGGGCAATCAGGGTGTCAGTCGCAATAATCTCGCTCGTGAGCGTATTCATCTCCTGAGCGCTATTAAGAGCCTGACGTAACGGTGCACTTTGCAGATGCTGAAGATCAATCCGTTCTTCATCACTCAAGGTAATTGCACGTTCCATAATATTACGCAATTCACGAACATTACCCGGATAATATTGTTCCAATAAAAATTCTTTACTGCGTTCTGTCAGTTTTTTATTGGCAATGCCCCATTCCTGGCAAATCTTCTGAATAAAATGTTCGGCCAGCAAGAGAATATCCTGACTCCGTTCACGCAGCGGCGGTAAAGTCAGATCCATCACATGAATACGGAAATATAAATCCTGACGGAATTTGCCTTGTTGTACCAAGGCTTCCAGATCCTGATGCGTGGCACTGATGACGCGGAAATCCACATCAATTTCAGTATCTGAACCGAGGGGACGAATACGTTTTTCCTGTACGGCACGTAACAGTTTGACCTGCATAGCAAGTGGTAATTCGGCAATTTCATCCAGAAACAGGCTGCCGCCATGTGCCGATTGAATCAGCCCCTGTTTGTCCTGAGCGGCGCCAGTAAAGCTGCCTTTCTTATGCCCAAACAGTTCGCTTTCCATCAGTTCAGTGGGAATCGCACCACAGTTAATTGCAATAAAAGGGCCTTCATTACGGTTGCTCAGGCGATGGACCAGATTGGCCACCACTTCCTTGCCAGTTCCCGATTCGCCAGTAATAAAAACCGGTGCCTGTGAGCGGGCAATTTTTTGTAAGGTAATACGTAAGTGCTGAATCGGTATCGATTGCCCAATCAGCATTTTATGTTCTAAAGCATCATTTGGATTATTATGGGAATAATCCACCGGTTTATTCAGTGCTTTTTGTAGCAGCTGTTCCAGATGTTTCTGATTGATCGGTTTGCTGACAAAGTCAAAGGCACCGGCCTTGAGTGCAGCAATCGCGATTTCCATGTTGCCATAGGCGGTCAGAACCGCGACCGGAAGTGCAGGGTAGAGATGGCCAATCCACTCCAGTAACTCCAAACCATTGCCATCGGGCAAGTTCAGGTCAGTTAAACAGGCATCATATTGATGATCTGCAAGACATTTTTTAGCATCTTGCAGACAATGTGCGATGTGCGTACGAATCCCCATCCGCAGCAACGACATTTGCATGAGGGTGCATAAATCTTCTTCATCATCCACCAAGAGCACCAGTGGCTGTTGTTCCACACTCATTTCCCTTAAACCCCTTTATACCGTAATACGTTGGCAGCTAATGCGAAAGCATGCGCCCTGTTCTTGTTGTATATAGTTTAATTGTGCCTGATTTGCTTCACAAAAACTATGTGATAAGTACAGTCCTAATCCGGTTCCACTAATCGAGGTGCTGAAAAAAGGTTGAAATAATAGGGCCTGGTCGTGTATGGCTACACCTGAGCCGAAATCCCGGATATCAATCCAGACCCGATGTTCATAGGGATGTATATTCAGCTGAATGTAATTGGCATCTGCTGAATTGTGACGGATGGCATTGCGAAGCAGGTTAATCAGGACTTGACGAAATTGTGCTTCATCGAACTGAATCAGCAGCGGCACATCAATATTAAATTGAATCTGATCGCAAATATCGGCCAAATCTTCCTGGATAAATAACGGGATAAATTCATTGAGATGAATCGGCACCGGATGGGTTTCTTTATTTTTGACCATATTCAGCGTGTCCTGAATAATCCGGTCGATCCGGGTCGCCTGTCGGCCAATCATCTGGTTGAGTACTTGTTGTTGTTCATTGTCAGAGTCAAGGTATAAATCATTGGCCTGCACAATAGCTGCCAATGGATTACGAATTTCATGCGCAATACTGGCTGAAAGCTGGCCCAGTGCAGCAAGCTTGAGTTGCTGCACCTGTTGATTGAGTTTTTTGGCATCCTGTAACACCAATAACATCAGGGTTTGATGCGGCACAATCAGCTTTTGTACCTGTACATGAATGTTATAGCGACTTTGCTGTGATTCAAACTGAAAACGCTCGCCATTTTCCAGCGTTTCAAACTGGATCAGTTCAAATAAATCTGGTTGTGACTGGTAGAGGGTAAATTTCTCATGCGCAAATTTTGCTTCGATCCCCAGCAGTGTACAGGCCGCAGGGTTACTCAGGACCACATGATAATTTTCATCCAGCACCAGATAGCCAGTTTCGATCTGTTCCAGAATATAACGGTTAATATTCTGTAAGCGATAAAGTTCCAGAGATTGCGAAAAGTTCAGGTTTTCCAGAATCTGAAAACGGCGTACCGCAATTTGCCCGGTCCCATAGACCACAAAGAACAAAAAGGCCAGCAGGGCACTATTACTGATATTGCTTAAGGAAGAAAATGCAAAAATACTGCCGATAAAATGTTGATATATGACACTAATCACAGCAATCAGGGTGACCACCAAAGCTTTTTTGGCATCCAGCAATAACGATGCGGAAAAGATGGTAATCACAAACAGCAAACCAATTTGCAGATTAGGCCCGTCACTTGCCAAAGTCAGTAAACTTAAGACGCAGACATCGCTAAAGAAAATCATAATCAGCTGCGGCTGGATCAGGCGTCTGATCCATTTCAGTGCGAACAGCTGCGCTGTATTAATGGCAACACCGATTCCCAGCGCATAATAATACAGTTGTGGATATTGATAATCGCCGGTTAGCTCGGGGTAGGTCAGCAGAAAAATCAGCAGCAGGCCAGTGCTGATCAGCAGGCGATACGCACTATACCAGATCCCTAAATGATACTGATTGAGTTCAGAATAATTGGTTTTTTGTGCCATATGCAGCGCGACTCGCCAAAGGCTAAGGTTTAATCAGCCCATAGCGCATGGCCAGATGCGTCAGTTTGACATCACTATCAATATTCAGTTTTTCAAAAATACGATAACGATAGGTATTTACGGTTTTGACGCTGACAAAGAGCTTGTCAGCAATTTCCTGAGCGCTGATACAGTTCACCACCATCATCGCCACTTGCATTTCACGTTCTGACAGTGCATCAAAAGGCGATTGCTGTGTATCAGAAAGGTAAGAACTCGCTAACTGTTCTGCAATGTCGGCACTAAAATATTTACCGCCTTGCATGACTTTATTGATGGCGCGAACCATTTCTGAAATCGGCGCCCCCTTGGTGATATAACCTTTGGCCCCGGCTTTTAATAACAGCGAAGGATAGGGTTCTTCTGCCAGACCGCTGACGGCCAGCACTTTGGTTTCAGGGGCGCTCTGAAGCAGGCGGCGCGTGGTTTCTACGCCACCAATGCCCGGCATATTCACATCCAGTAAAACCACATTCGGATGATGCTGACGAACCAGAGAAATCGCTTCTTCACCAGATTCAGCCTGTCCAATCACCTGAACCTCCGCATGGTCTTCCAGCATTCTGCAAATTCCAGTACGTACTAATTCATGGTCGTCCACAACTAAAACTGTGATCACCTACGCTCTCCCTCTGTTAAAAAAATCATTTTTTTGTTACATAAAGCAAAATAAGCTTGCAATGAAAGTACAAAATTAGCAATCCTATTCGCAAGATTAAATCTGAAACTTATCACACAGTGTCAAGAACAAAAAATGTTCGGCATTGTGTTTAAATGTAAGGCATATTAGAGGTAATACGCAAATCAATCTTACCTCTGTTAGTTGAGTGAAGGAATAGTGAAGAAAATAAACAAGTCTTTAAGGCATCTACTCGGCCTGTCCGTGTTAATCAGCATGAGCACGACAAGTTTTGCTGAAATCATTATGAATTCTGGCACGGCAGAGGGCGGTTCCAGCATTAGTTGGTCTTCTGAAGAAGTTAACCAGTTAATGAGCGATGATTTTAATGCCTCTGCCAATGAGCCTTCGCCACCCGGTTCAGCCACCGTGACCACGACCTTGCGTCAGAGTGTACCGAGCACCCAGCAGTCGGTCAGTGTTCAGCAACCAGCAAAAACAACACAGATTTTTGATACAAACAGTTATAGCAATCAACCTTCTGTCAATGCGCGGGCTGCACTGGTCATGGATGCACAAACCGGTGAAGTGCTGTTTAGCAAAAATACCAATACTGCCTATCCGATTGCATCGATTACCAAATTAATGACGGCTGTGGTGATTTCTGATGCACGTCTAAATATGTCGGAAAAAATCACGCTGCAACAGGCTGATTTTTCCTGTTCAGGCTGTAAAAGCTCAAGCTCGACTTTAAGAGCAGGGGACAGCATGAACCGTGCTGAAGCTTTATTATTTGCTCTGATGAAGTCCGAGAACCCGGCTGCTGCTGCTTTGGCACGAACCTATCCGGGTGGTAGATCAGCGTTTATTGCCAAAATGAATACTAAAGCTAAAGAGCTGGGCATGAATTCTACCCGCTTCATGGAGTCGACAGGTTTGCATCCGGGCAACGTGGCTTCAGCTCGTGACTTGGGAATCTTGGTAAATACTGCCTCTCAATACGGTCTGATTCGCCAGTTCTCGACCACGCCAAGCTATGACTTTAACTTGGGTTATCGTGTATTGAAATCGAATAATACCAATGCCTTGGTACGTAATGGCGGCTGGAATATCAATATTTCTAAAACCGGTTTTATTAATGAAGCAGGGCGCTGTGTAGTGATGCACACGACTCTGAATAACCGTCCGGTGGCGGTAGTACTTTTAGGGGCAAACAGCTCACAGGCGCGTACCAATGATGCGACCCGTTTAATGAGTTGGGTCAGCCAGCAACCTAAACGAATCTAATTGATTGGTTCATAAAAAAACCCTGCAATTGCAGGGTTTTTTAATTCTGGCCGAAATTACATATTCGACAGAATAGAGTCTTTAACTTGACTCATAGTTGCATCAATCGACAACATCACGGCATCAGCACATTGCTTGATGGCAGTGTCTGGATCTTTCAGACCGTTACCCGTTACGGTACATACGATCACTGAACCTTCAGCAATTTTACCCGCTTTAATATCACGGATCGCGCCGCCGACAGACGCAGCAGATGCTGGCTCTACGAACACACCTTCATACATAGAAAGCAGACGTTGAGCTTCAAGAATCTCCGCATCAGTCAGTTCATCAAACCAGCCGTTTGAATCACGAACAACCGCTTTAGCATGATTGAAGCTTTGCGGATTACCGATACGAATCGCAGTTGCAACAGTTTCCGGGTTTTCTACTGGACCGCCACGAAGGAACGGTGCAGCCCCAGAGGCTTGGTAACCTGCCATGATTGGCAAACCTGCCGGTTTAGGACCAGTAAAGGCATCAGTTTCAGCATCGTAAACGACTTGCTCAAATTCTTCTTTCGACTGGTTGGCAACCGCTTCAGTATAACCCATCCAGTGCGCAGTGATGTTACCCGCATTACCTACAGGCAGGCAGTGATAATCCGGTGCACGACCTAAAGCTTCAACGATTTCATAAGCAATGGTTTTTTGACCTTGCAGACGGTATGGGTTGATTGAGTTTACAATCGTTACCGGAGCCTGATCGGCAACTTCTTTGACCAGACGCATACCATCATCGAAGTTACCGCGAATTTGCATGGTGATCGCACCATACATCATCGCTTGAGCCATTTTACCCATGGCAATTTTGCCTTCAGGGATGAGCACGAATGCTTTAATGCCGGCACGAGCCGCATAAGCAGCCGCAGCCGCAGAGGTGTTACCAGTAGATGCGCAGATGATGGCTTTAGAGCCTTCTTCAACGGCTTTGGTCACCGCCATAGTCATACCGCGGTCTTTAAATGAACCAGTCGGGTTTAAGCCCTCGTACTTCACATAAATTTCAACATCTTTACCAATAATGCGTGGAATATTCTCAAGCTTGATCAGTGGAGTATTACCCTCACCCAAAGAGATCGCACGAGTAGTTGCAGACACTGGTAAACGGTCGCGATAGCGGTCAACTAAACCAGTATAACGATTGGCATTCGACATGATGATGTTCCAATTGTGTGTAGAGCTTGGCAAGGGGAAATACTCCCCTTAACCCGATTAATTATCAAGCGATTCTAAACGAATTCGTACAATTTCGCCATGAATGACGGGTAATGCTTGAATTTGTGAGAGCGCTGCATCCATTTTTGATTCGACGATAGGATCGGTCAGAATCACGATCGGAATAAGGTCTTTTAAGCGAGGTTGCTGCATGATGGCATCAATACTGATTCCGGCACGACTGAGGATCGTGGTGACATCGGCAAGCACGCCCATTTGATCTTCGGCATTAATACGGATGTAATAGCCGGTGGTCATTTGTTCACGACTCAAGATCGGTAAATCGGTCAGGGCTTCAAAGGCCAGTTGCGGAATGGTTCCGGCACCGTCTTCGGTATAAATGATATCACGAACAATATCCACCACGTCTGCGACCACAGCAGAAGCCGTTGGGCCTGCACCCGCACCTGCGCCGTAGTATAGTGTTGGACCAACCGCATTGGCCTGTACCAGTACGGCGTTTTTCACGCCATTGACGTTGGCAATCAGTTCTTCTTCAGGAATCAGGGTTGGATGAACACGGAGTTCAATCCCGGCATCGGTGCGGCGTGCAATTCCCAGGTGCTTGATACGGAAACCGAGGTCTTCTGCATATTTCACATCTTGTGCAGTGACTTTGCCAATACCTTCAGTAAAGACTTTGTCAAACTGTAGCGGAATACCAAAGGCACATGAAGCCAGAATGGTCAGCTTATGTGCAGCATCAATACCTTCCACGTCAAAGGTTGGATCGGCTTCGGCATATCCGAGTTCTTGTGCTTCTTTGAGTACGTCTTCAAAAGTACGGCCTTTTTCACGCATTTCGCTGAGAATGAAGTTACCCGTACCATTGATGATGCCCGCCAGCCATTCAATCTTGTTGGCCGCCAGACCTTCACGAATCACTTTAATAATGGGAATACCGCCAGCCACTGCCGCTTCATAGGCAATCTGCACGGCATTGTCTTCAGCCGCTTTAAACAGCTCATTCCCATGTTCAGCCAATAGCGCCTTGTTGGCAGTCACAATATGCTTGCCATGTTTCATGGCTTCCATAATAATTTCAAAAGCAGGATGAATCCCGCCCATGACTTCGACCACCACGTCTACGTCAGGTTGACGCACGATGTCCATCAAGTCTGCACTTTGTTTCACTGATGCAGGTAGGTCCAGATCAGGACGTGGACGACGGGTGCCTACATAGGTAATTTCAATTTCACGACCGGTGCGACGTTTAATCTCAGCAGCATTTTCTTTTAATAGTTTCAAGGCACCACCACCTACAGTACCAAGACCGAGGATAGCCAGACGAACTGGTTTCACGTCACACTCCAAATAAACAGTTTTTTACGAGAACCTAGATCATAGCTAAAAAAACGCCATGACTCTAGGGTCATTTCAGAATATCTTTATGTATAAAATAAAGTTAAATAACGTATTAAAATGAGTTATTTAAGTCGCTTCAATAATTCAGCGCTAGACAGATATCCGCCGAGGTAAACCCCTTCCGAACTATAAATGGCAGGGGTGCCATTGACGCCCATATTCAGGCCCATGTGATATTGATCTTGAACAGGATTTTCACATTTCTCTGCACTAATTTGTGCGCCGGCAATGGCCTGATCAAAAGCACTATGACGGTCAGCACTACACCAGATTGCTTCCATGGCCGGCATATGCTGTTCACCACGCGGCCAGGCGATATAACGAACTTCAATACCTTTACTATTCATTTCATCCATTTGTTCATGGAATTTATGGCAATACGGACAGCTGACATCGGTAAAGACATAGACCACATGCTTGGCCTTGCCTTTGGCCGGATAGATCAGCAGATCTTCTGCTTTCAGTTCGGCAAAGAGTTTGTTGTTGATTCCGGCTTGCAGGTTTTCACTGACATTATGCAGCTGTTTATCACCGAGTCGGATCACGTCGCCCTGAATCAGGTATTTACCATCGCTGGTGACATAGACCGCAGACATACCTTCCAGACTGACCCAGAACAGGTTCGGTACTTCGGTGGTTTTAATATCGGTAATTTTGGCACTGATCCCCGCAGTTTTGAAATGCTTTTCCAAGGTAGAGACCAGACGCTGTTGTGCATTGCGTTCGGTCAGGGTAGAGGCTTCTCCCGTTGCTGGTGCACTTGCAGTCAGTGTATCTTGCTTTTTAGTGTTGTTATCGGAATTGGAACATGCGCTAAGCCCCAAACCAGCAGCAAGTGTACAAGCCATAAAAACTTTTGAGCGGGCAAATGTCATAAATAACCCTTTTCTTCTTGGACTAAAAACAGAGCATTAGCATAACAAAAAAAAATACAAACACGTCAAACTTCTCAGTTTATTCCATATGTAGATGTTTTAAGCCCGTGGATGATGCGCTGCATGCAGCTGCTGCATCCGCACTTGCGCGACATGGGTATAAATCTGGGTGGTCGACAGGTCACTATGTCCAAGCAGCATCTGTACCACACGTAAATCTGCGCCATGATTGAGCAGATGCGTCGCAAAGGCATGCCGCAAGGTGTGCGGTGACAGCTCGGATGCAATCCCGGCCTGTAAAGCATAGCGTTTAATCGCATACCAGAAATTTTGCCGGCTCATGATGCCGCCATGCTGAGTCAAAAACAGATAATCGGTTGAGGTCTTATACAGTTGTGGACGGGCTTCATTCAGATATTTTTCCACCCATTCACAGGCCATGTGTCCCATCGGTACCAGCCGTTCTTTATTGCCTTTACCGACGATGCGTAAATAGCCCTGTTTTAAGTTAATGAGTTCCAGACGTAAGTTAATCAGTTCAGTGACACGTAAACCGCAGGCATACAGCACTTCAAACATGGCACGGTCACGCAGGCCTAAAGCAGTATTGATATCGGGGGCATCAATCAAGGCCTCAACATCGGCTTCAGACAAATCTTTGGGCAAGGCACGGCCAAGCTTCGGGGTTTTATGCGCTGCCACCGGATTATCACTACGCAGCTTCTGTTCACGCAGAAATTTATAAAATGAACGCAAGGCTGACAGACAGCGGGCAATTGAGCGTGGGCTTTTTTGCTGTTTGGTCAGTGCAATCAATACATCGGAAATATCGTCATGGGTCCATTCTGGTAAAGGCTTGCTCAGACATTCTGCACATTGCAGTAAATCAGATAAATAGGCATTTCGGGTGTGTGGACTGACCGTTTGCGCAATCAGATAATCACGAAAACCCTGTAAATAGCTCAAGGCTTCAGGAATTTGAACCGGGGCGGGAATACGGGGTTTTTTATTCAGCATAGGGTGCAAGGATCTGATCTGAAAAAGCGATGAATTTAATAAGTATTCTCCACTGTAGTTTAATTTCACCAGACTGTCGATGTGATATAAAAACTAATTCAGCATGTAATCAATCTTATTTGTTAATTATTCTCATTTGTTTGTATACTGTACAAAATAGTTCAGGAATTTCACGGTGCGTTTGTCTGATTTAAAAGCAAAACAAATTGCCATCATTCGAAAAGTGAGTCGAACAACTGATGGTGAAAGTGCTCTACACGATGTCGTCGCGAGTCGTTTGGAAACTCTAGGCTTTGTGCCGGGTACGAAGGTACAGGTGATTACGAAAGGTATTTTTGGTGGAGATCCCATTTTGATTCAAGTTGGATTTACCCGTTTTGCTTTGCGTAAATCAGAAGCAGCCAAAATTGAAATCGAACAGGCGGTGTCGGCATGAGTGATACATTACGTATTGCCCTTGTCGGTAACCCTAACTGCGGTAAAACTTCATTATTCAACCATTTAACCGGAACACGCCAAAAAGTTGGTAACTATGCGGGTGTCACGGTTGAACGTAAAGTCGGTACGTTTCAGCTTGCTTCAGGCAAAGCGGTGCGGGTACTGGATTTGCCAGGAACTTATAGTCTGGATGCGACCAGTCCGGATGAAGAAATCACCCGTAATGTGGTGCAAGGTAAAATCGCAGAAGAACAGCAGCAGGATGCATTCTTATGTGTGGTCGATGCCACTAACCTGAAACTGCATCTGGGTCTGGTCCTAGAAATGATTGCTTTGGGTCGTCCGATTCTGGTCGTACTCAACATGATGGATGAAGCACGCCGTCGCGGGATGCAAATCAATACCCAGAAGCTGTCTGAGCGACTGGGCGTACCTGTGGTAGAAACTGTGGCGGTACGCAGTTCAGGGATTGAAAACCTGAAAAATGCCTTGGATCAGGGGAAATTCTCGGTACCGCAGACTGAACTGAGTGGCTTAAAGGGTGACCCGCATCAGCAGGTGGAAGTCATTCTGAACGACGTGGTCAATTTCGTCGATCAGGAAGACAAACGTACCGATTTTCTCGACAAGATTTTTTTACATCCGGTACTGGGTCTACTCAGCCTGGCTGTAATGATGTTCGTGATTTTCCAAGCGGTATTTGCCTGGGCTGCGCCGTTTATGGATGGCATCGAAACCTTCTTTGGTTGGCTCGGTGAATTCCTCGGTGAATATATTGCTCATCCTTTACTGAATAGTCTGGTGGTGGACGGGATTATTGCTGGTGCCGGCGGGGTGGTGGTATTCCTGCCACAGATTCTGATTCTGTTCTTCTTTATTCTAGTCTTGGAAGAATCAGGTTATTTACCACGAGCAGCCTTCTTGCTCGATAAGCTGATGTTTAAAGCGGGCCTGTCAGGCCGTGCCTTTATTCCGTTATTGTCCAGCTTTGCCTGTGCCATTCCGGGCATCATGGCATCGCGTACCATCAGTGATCCGCGAGATCGTTTAACCACGATTTTTGTGGCACCGCTGATGACCTGTTCAGCACGTTTGCCGGTATATGCCTTGCTGATTGCAGCTTTCATTCCACAGCAAACTGTCTGGGGTTTTATGAACCTGCAAGGTCTGGTGTTATTTGGCCTGTATATGGCGGGTATTGTCAGTGCTCTGGCGGTGTCTTTTGTACTGAAATTTTTCCATAAAGATAAATCCCAGCACATGCTGTTGATGGAGCTGCCAAGCTACCGTTTCCCGGATCTGAAAAACGTCTGGATCGGCTTGCTGGATCGCGGCAAAATCTTCTTGAAGCGGGTCGGCGGTATCATCTTTGCCTTATCGATTGTACTCTGGTTCCTGTGTACCTTCCCGCAACCCCCAGAAGGTGCGACTTTGCCGGCGATTGATTATTCACTGGCAGGTATGCTCGGTCATCTGATGCAGCCAATCTTTGCACCGCTCGGTTTTAACTGGCAGATCTGTATTGCCTTGATTCCAGCCATGGCAGCACGTGAAGTGGTGGTTGCTGCATTGGGCACTGTCTATGCACTGTCTGCCGTAGATGACGATGCAATGTCCGAAGGTCTCTCTTCACTCATCAGTAGTGGTGGTGATCTGGGCTGGTCAGTGGCGACAGGTCTGTCTTTACTGGTGTGGTTTATTTATGCACCGCATTGTCTGGCAACTTTGGCGACAGTCAAACGTGAAACTGGTTCCTGGAAAACGGTCAGTATCATGACGGTTTACCTGTTTGGCTTGGCATATTTCATGTCATTCCTGACTTATCAAATTGCTTCATATTATTTGGGCTAATCTCAGGTTGGCCTCGGCCCGTTGAGCTTGCCTGAGTATATGCATGGGAGATTGAGATGATTGAAATTCTGATTGTGGCGGCACTGGTGCTGTGGAGTGCGCTGGTGGTATTTAAAAAGGTGTTTCCGAACACCTCTCACTCAGTCTTCCAGAAGCTGTCTGATGCCTGCGCAGCAAAAGGCTGGACGCGTCTGGCCAAATGGCTGCAACCGGGTATGGCTGCAGGCTGTGGTGGCAACTGTGCCTGTCCGGTGTCGGAGCAAAGTGCACAGGAAAAGCCGGCCCAGCAAGCGGTCAAATGGAAATAAGTTCCTTTTTGGCTGTAATTTTAAAAACCGTCATGAGCATGACGGTTTTTTTACGCATGGACACAAAAAAATATGCAGAAAGCTCAATCAGAAAAGGCATTCAAAACAGCAAAGTGCTACCATTTCGTCAGTTTCAAAATAGACCAAAATATGGGGCGAAAATGTTAATACAACGTGGTGGGTTAAAAGTCGTTGCAGGACTCGGAATATCAGGTGTTGCAGCAGTCAATTTCTTACATGACCAGGGCTACCGCGTTGCAGTAACGGATTCTAGAGCCATCCCTCCGGGACATGACCAGATTCCGGCCGAAGTCCAGACCAGTTTCGGCCAGTTTGATGCCGAGCTGTTGCTGTCTGCAGAAGAAATCGTGATCAGTCCGGGACTGGATCCAAAATTGCCAGAAATTCAGGCGGCGATGGCGCAGGGTATTCCTGTGGTGAGTGAAATCCAGATTTTACGCCGCGCCACCGACAAGCCGATTGTCGCGATTACCGGTTCCAATGCCAAAAGTACAGTGACCACTTTGATTGGCTTAATGGCAGCCGATGCTGGCAAAAAAGTCGCCGTCGGTGGCAATTTGGGCCGTCCTGCACTGGATTTAACCAAAGATGATCCTGAATTCTATATTTTAGAATTATCCAGTTTTCAGCTGGAAACTACTTCAAATCTGGCGGCTGAAGTGGCGGTGGTACTGAACATGAGTGAAGATCATCTGGATCGGCATGGCGATATGATGGGCTATCACACCGCCAAGCACCGGATTTTTCAGGGTGTGAAAAAAGTGGTGTATAACCGGGATGATTCTTTGACCCGTCCTTTGGTGCCAGATGTGACGCCGATGCAAAGTTTTGGCCTGAATGCACCCGATATGAACCAGTACGGGATTCTTAAAGATACCGATGGTGGCATCTGGTTGGCGCGTGGTCGTGAACGTCTGTTAAAAAGTACCGAGATGTATATGCAGGGCACGCATAATGTTGCCAATGCCCTGGCTTGTCTGGCACTCGGTGAAGCGATTGGTTTGCCATTGGACAGCATGCTAAACACTTTAAAAACCTTCAAAGGTCTGGAACATCGCTGCGAATTTGTCAAAGCAGTGCAGGGCGTACGTTATTATAACGACTCCAAAGGCACCAACATCGGTGCAACCTTGGCGGCTCTCGATGGTCTCGGTATGGCGATTGAAGCCCAAGGTGGCAAAGTTGCGATTATTCTCGGTGGACAGGGCAAAGGACAGGACTTTAAGGCTTTGCGTGAATCATTGAGTAAATATGCCAAGATTGCAGTGCTGATTGGTGAAGACCGTCCGATCATCGAAGCAGCGATTAGGGGCACGACTGAGCTGGTTCATGCAGAGAGTTTGCAGCAGGCCGTAGAAATCTGCCAAAAGCACACCCAGGCAGATGATGTCGTGCTATTGTCTCCTGCATGCGCAAGTTTTGATATGTTCTCGGGTTATCCTGAGCGTGGTCGCAAGTTTGTTGCGTATGTGAATGAACTCAATTAAGAATAACAAGGATTCGTGATATGGCTGGGTTTGCTCAGACTACGATCAATAAACTAAACCAATTTTATAGCCAGTGGGTACCCAAGCTCCCCGCTGAGCTAAATCCACGGAATGTACTAATTTTCTGTGTATTGGCTTTACTGTGTATTGGTTCGATCATGGTGGCATCGGCCTCGATGCCTTATGCTGAACGTATGCATGAAAATGCCTTTCATTATATTAGCCGCCATGGCATTTCGATTTTTGTGGCAGCAGTAGCCGCCTATCTAACCTATAAAATTCCCTTAAAGGTCTGGTTTAATAACACCTTCTTTTTGTGGATTATTACCATTGTACTGTTGGTGGCCGTGCTGGTGGTCGGGACTGAGGTCAATGGTTCCAAGCGCTGGATTCGGGTGGCCGGATTTACCTTGCAGGCCTCGGAAGTGGCGAAAGTGATGATGGCGATTTTTACCGCGGACTATGTGGTACGCCGTGCGGAAGAAGTCCGGAACAATATTAAAGGTTTGGTTCGTTTAAGTGCGATTATGGGTGTGACCGTCGGTTTGATTATTCTTGAGCCGGACTTGGGGGCAACCGTAGTAATTACCTTGACCATGCTTGGCGTGTTTTTCCTCGCGGGTGCGCCGTGGATTCAGTTTGGTGTGGCCTTTATGACCTTGGTCGGTGCATTTGCCGCAGCGATTTTATTAGAGCCTTATCGCTTGCAGCGTTTGATGTCTTTTTCAAATCCATGGGAAGATCCACTGGGTAGCGGTTATCAGCTCTCGAATGCACTAATGGCCTTCGGCCGTGGTGAGTGGGCCGGGGTTGGATTGGGGCACAGCATTCAGAAAATGTCTTATCTGCCTGAAGCGCATACTGATTTTATGCTGGCGATTTTAGGTGAGGAATTTGGCTTTTTAGGTATTGCGACCATCCTGATCCTGTCTTTTACCATGCTGGTCTGCTGTATCCGGATCGGACATCGTGCCTTGCAACATCAATATCTACGCGCCGGCTATCTGGCCTATGGGATCTGTATCATTTTCCTGTTACAGATTCTGGTGAATGCCGGTATGAATATGGGCGTGTTACCGACCAAAGGTTTGACCCTGCCATTTATTAGTTATGGGGGTTCATCATTGATTATCTGTGCGGTGATGATCAGTTTAGTGCTGAAAATTGATTCGACCACTCGGCAGGTCAATCCAAGCCGGGAAGAATCAAGCTTCTAGATTGGAGTTGGACCCGGGCTCCGGCTGAGCATGGTCAAGCACTGTGCTCGGCATTGCAGTTCCGCAATTGGAACAGGTCACAAAAGCAGTTTTAGGCTTGGAAAGTGGAATCAATGGAATAAAAAACAAAGAAAAATAATGACGTTGCTGTTTCAGCTCATAGCCTGTACGGGTTCGGCAGACTGGACACAGGAACTGGCTCTTTTCAATAGTTTTGGTTTTAGGGCCGAATCCAAAAATAAAAAACATCTGCTTTTCCTCTCTGATTTTAATTCTAGAATTCTAGCTTAAGCCAAAACAGGTTTTTATTGATAACAACCTTGTAGCGCTGTTGTATGTGGAATCCGTTCAATGTTCCATTGCGCAACCGCCTGTTGCAGCATGCGTTGTGGCGTATCCAGATCAACTTCAGCCTGATGCAAAGCATTAAGTGCCTGTTTTAAGAGTTGTGGGGCCTGACTTAAATCCAGTGCTTGGGCCAGATTCTGTTTTGAGAGTTTTTGTCCCTGATCATTCATCGCCAGGGGTAGATGCATATAATTCAGACGCGGATAACCGAGCAACTGCCCCAGATAGATTTGCCGTTCGGTATTGTCCAGCAGGTCAGCACCACGTACCACATGGGTCATGCCTTGCAGATAGTCATCGACCACTACCGCCAGCTGATAATTAATAATCCCGTCACGACGTTTTAAGACAAAGTCTCCCAGATCTTTCTTCAGCTTTGAGCAGTGTCGACCTTGTAATTGATCTTCAAAACAGATTTCGATATCTTCGACTTTTAAACGGATCGCTTGATTGTCGAATGCCAGAGCTAGGTCACGGCAGGTATCCTGATAGATATGATTGGAACCGAGCATTTTACGGGTACATTGACAGGCATAAACCAGACCCTGCTGACGTAATTGTTCGATCACATCTGCATAAATATCTAAACGGTCTTTCTGGAAAATGATTTCGCCGTCTGGCTCAAGCTGAAAGGCGTCCATGGCACGCAAAATATGCTCTTCACTGCCCGGATAAATACGCGGAATATCGGTATCTTCCACCCGAACCAGCCATGTGCCGTGGTTGGCTTTGGCATCGCAATAACTGGCAACTGCGGTAATGAGGGAGCCAAAATGCAAAGGGCCGGTTGGCGATGGCGCGAACCGACCCACATAAGCCATCCTATTGTCCCCCTCCTTTTTTAAAGGAGGGGTTAGGGGAGGATTATTCAACAGCATCATTAACCGTTATTTTGCTTCTCTTTGATTTCCGCCAGGGTTTTGCAGTCAATACATAAAGTAGCCGTTGGACGAGCTTCTAAACGACGCAAACCAATTTCGATGCCACAAGTTTCACAGAAACCATAGTCATCATTCTGGATCGCTTCGATTGACTGTTCGATTTTACGGATCAGTTTACGTTCACGGTCACGGGTACGCAGCTCAATTGCAAATTCTTCTTCCTGAGTGGCACGATCGTTGACATCAGGCAGGGCAGTATTCTCATCTTGCATCGTATTCAGCGTACGATCCACTTCTGACATCAACTCGGCTTTCCAGGCCAGCAAAATTTGGCGGAAATGCTGAAGCTGACCTTCAGACATGTATTCTTCATTTTTTTTAGGTTGATAAGGTTCAATACCAAATAAGCTAGCAGTAGAACCACCGTCAGTCGTTTTAGGCTTAGATTTGCGTACGCGCTTTGCAGCTTTCTCTTCTACAACATCAGTTTGATTGTCTAAGACTTGATTTTGGTTGTCATTCGCCATTTAGGGCATTCCTCATCATATGCGTATGATTGCTACGCAAAAAATATGGTGATATGCAATTTTTATCCACCCTGTAGAAGGATTATCCTCCTGTGGGGGCCGTCATCATATAGACTTTTTATGCTTATTGATAGTCTTTGATGTCTGGACTATGCATATCACATTTCCTTTGGTTGCAATAAAGTAATGCAAAAAAAACAAATTGAAAAGTTAATAACCTGAAATTTCAGTATTAATATTTTGCTGACTCAATGCCACCCGTTCAATATAGGTATCAAACTCACCATTTTGTTGCAAATGTAATACACGATAACCGGGCGCCGCCTGATCTAGCGCGAAATCCTGGCTTTTAGGTTTGAACTGCACACTGGTCGATGGCGTGGATAAAAAATAGATACCATGCCATTCATTACAGGAATCCTGATGCACATGACCAAACAAGACCAACTTTATATTCTGGTGCCGTGCCAGGACATCTTTTAAATCTTCAGCATTTTTCAGCCGGTGCTGATCAATCCAGTGCGATTTCATCGCAAAAGGGTGATGATGACAAGCGATGATGACATGCTGATGCTTAAACTCAAGCAATAATTGGTTCAATTGATCAAGCTGAGCTTGTTCCACCCAGCCATCAACCTTGCCTTGAACCGCACTATTCAACAAAATCATGGTCCAGCTACCAAAATGAATCGCATGTACCTGATTGGCATTCTGATGAAACGGAAAGATCCGGGTGTCATCATGATTACCCGGAATCTGATAATGCGGCACGTTTAAGGACTGGATAAAGTCTAAATAACGCTGATAAGTTCGTTCCACCGGCACCTGGGCCAGATCACCGGTATGAATCAGCGCATCCATTTTGGGAAAGCGCTGCTGAATTTGCTGCATCACCTCATGAAAACTCTGCTCGGGATTCATCCGGGCAAATTCCAGCTCTTCCCGATCCATCAAATGGGTATCAGAAATCTGGATAATGGTCCAATCCGGCTGCGTGTCTGTGCTTGACTGCTGAAAACTCATGTCTTTCCCCTTAGACATATTCCTGCAGTATGAATATGTTGTTGCAACCATTGCAAGGCCATAATGACAGGTGCATTTCTTAAGCGACCATTCGTGAGCAAGGACGGAATATCGGCATAATCCAGAATATGCAGCTGGATATTTTCCCCTTCATCCGGCATGCCAAAAATACCGCCCTGTTCAGGCAATTCGGTCTGGGCCACATATAAATGGAAAAGCTCAGAACATGCTCCGGCGGAAGGATAGAAGCTGAAAATGTGCTGTAGCTCATCCAGAGTACAGCCTGATTCTTCGAGTGCTTCGCGACGGATACACGCTTCAGGCGCTTCATCGCCATCCAGAACACCAGCAATCACTTCGAGTTGCCACGGTGAATCGACATCGTCCAGTCCGCCAATCCGGAACTGTTCAATCAGGCCGAATTTCTGCTGTTGATGGTTATAGAGCAGCACACCCGCTGCTTCTGGCCGGTGAATCAGCTCACGTTGCAAAATAGGCGTCGAGCTGTCCTGCTGGAATAAACGGTGTCGCAGGCTGACTTTTTCCACCTGAATAAATCCCCGGTACAAGAACTCACGTGCCTCTATGCGAAAGTCTTTTTTATTATAAGAGGCCTGTTTAATAATATTCATATGCTCAGATAGAATGAATTGATTTATTTTCATCCTATCTGAGTTTTTTTTGAAGACAACTGTTTTTTTTAAAGTTTTATAGTTTGTGGTACAGATTTTGGCCAGACTTATGGAAGCTGGCTTTCATCTGATCCATACCTGCTTCAATTTCGGCCTGAGAGCTTGCCGGCTGATCAGGCTTGGCCTGCTGATTGGCATAGTCTCGAACATTCTGGCTAATCTTCATTGAACAGAACTTCGGTCCACACATGGAACAGAAATGTGCAGATTTATGGGCTGCTTTGGGCATGGTTTCATCATGCATGCTGCGGGCTGTATCCGGATCCAGACTCAAATTAAACTGGTCTTCCCAGCGGAATTCAAAACGTGCCTTGGACAGCGCATTGTCCCGGGCCTGTGCGCCTGGATGCCCTTTGGCCAGATCGGCTGCATGTGCTGCAATCTTGTAGGTAATAATGCCGTCTTTGACATCTTTTTTATTTGGCAAGCCAAGATGCTCTTTCGGGGTGACATAGCACAGCATGGCGGTGCCATACCAGCCAATCATTGCGGCACCAATCGCTGAAGTAATATGGTCATAACCCGGGGCGATATCGGTGGTTAAAGGGCCAAGGGTATAGAAGGGCGCTTCTTTACAGACTTCCAGTTGCAGGTCCATATTTTCCTTGATCATGTGCATCGGCACATGGCCCGGACCTTCAATCATCACCTGTACATCATGTTCCCAGGCACGATGGGTCAGTTCACCCAAGGTTCTCAGTTCAGCGAACTGTGCTTCGTCATTGGCATCCTGCACACAGCCCGGACGCAAGCCATCGCCGAGGCTGAAAGACACATCGTAGGTTTTCATAATGTCGCAGATGTCATCGAAATGGGTGTAGAGAAAGTTTTCCTGATGATGCGCCAGACACCACTGTGCCATGATCGAACCGCCACGCGAAACGATGCCGGTCAGACGGTTGGCCGTGAGCGGTACATATCTTAAAAGTACACCGGCATGAATGGTGAAATAATCCACGCCCTGTTCCGCCTGTTCAATCAGGGTATCTTTAAAGATTTCCCAGGTCAGGTCTTCGGCTACGCCGTTGACTTTTTCCAAGGCCTGATAGATCGGTACGGTGCCAATTGGCACGGGAGAATTGCGGATAATCCATTCCCGGGTTTCATGGATGTTCTGCCCGGTTGAGAGATCCATAATGGTATCTGCACCCCAGCGTGTCGCCCAGGTCATTTTCGAGACTTCTTCTTCAATCGAAGAACCCAAAGCCGAGTTACCAATATTGGCATTGATTTTCACCAGAAAATTGCGTCCGATGATCATCGGTTCCAGTTCCGGATGATTGATATTGGCCGGAATAATCGCGCGGCCGGCAGCGACTTCCTGCCGTACAAACTCCGGGGTGATTTCAGTCAGGTTTTTAGCGCCGAAATTTTGTCCCGGATGCTGGCGCATATCGACACCCTCCAGTTGACGCAGGTTTTCACGAATGGCGATATATTCCATTTCTGGCGTAATCATGCCTTGTTTGGCATAGTGCATCTGGGTGATGTTCTGGCCGCGTTTGGCTTTGCGCGGTTTTTGAATATGCGCGAAACGGATGGCCGCAGTACGGATATCACGTAAACGTTGTCGGCCAAATTCAGAGCTTAAATCGTCCAGCATTTCCGTATCGTTACGCTGTTCAATCCAGCTGTCACGGATATTGGGCAGGCCTTTATTCAGGTCAATCGTCACATTGGGGTCGGTATAGACACCAGACGTGTCATAAACCATCAAGGGCGGATTATATTCACCGCCCAAGCCGGTCGGGGTTTCACTGAGGGAAATTTCCCGCATCGGCACCTGAATATCAGGACGCGAGCCTGGCAGATAGACTTTACGTGAAGCGGGTAGAATGCGCGTTAAATCACGTGCTTCCTGTTCATGCGTGGAGAGAGAAGTTTCAGAAGAAAGATTCGTTAACTGGTTCATGGCTATGATCCTTATGAATGACATCAACGAATCAAGCACGACCAAAAACGCGGACAGATTTATCCTGAGCAGATAAAGCAGGGGCTGGGTTTTTAGCTGGCTTGATTCCTACGCAGGTATTAACCTGATCAGGTTCAACGGTACCCATGCTCAATTCCTGATAAAGATAAAAGGAATCACATGATCTCAGCGAGGGATTACTCGCGCTCCGTCAAGCGAGGCTAAAGCTTAGCTCAGTTTATGCCGAATAAACAGGTCTAAATCTCTCAACTTTAGCGATGATCTTCTATTCAGGAGGGAAGCTGGACTCAAGCCAAATATTTCCAGCTAGATACAGAATGCATCCATAAAACAGTCTTTATCATATTTTTGTGAGGGTGGGCTGATCTTGGCATAATACAGAATCTGTTCAGCGTCCGAGCGGTTGCGATAGTCGGCAGGCAAGGCTTGCTGGCGCTGTTGCGGATTCATGTCCAGAAACTCCAGAAATTGGCGAGCCTGGGTCGAAAGCGTTGATTTCTGACCGCTGGATAGACCAATAATGGTTTCCAGATGACTGGTATCGACTGCATAACGGTCACGATAATCCTCAGAAACGGGAGATACTTCGGTGCCTCTAAACAAAAAATAGGTATATTGTTTCAGCAGGTATTCGGCATCCCGCTTATAGCTGCTCTCAGGATAGGTCTTGAGATAATCTTCCCAAAGCAGACTGCGGGCTGCAATGTCAGCTGCTTCAATTTGCAGGCGTTTTTCCACCAGTACCGGCTGCATATTCTGTTCAGCCAGATGTTCAATAAAAACTTTTTCAGCGTCGGGTAAATAAGGCGCAAAAATGCGGGCCAGATATTCCGGACTACGACGATAATGTAAGTTGCCATCGCCAAGATCCAGCAGTTCGACATAAGCCTGACCTTTGTGTTTTAACAGGTACTGGTCACGTGAGGTGAGCTGCTGAAAATGGGCTTGCTGAATGGTCGGATGCTGGGCCATTTCCAGCGCATACTGTTCAAAGGCGCGTTGCTGGAACTCGGTACGGTCGACGGCTAAAAAGCGCTGATACATTTCAGTAGAACGCAGCATCAGATGCTTCTGCTCCGCCAATTCCATCAGGGGCAGACACACTTTAAGATCCTGATTAACCTGTTCCAGCGCAAAAGTGGTGCGCTGGTCATTAATCTGGGACATATTTTTTTCAATATTCTTGCACATCAGGCTAAAGTCATTGACTGGACTTTGCTTCTGATTGGTCTCAGTCTGTTCGACCTGGATCTGTGGTTCCGACGGCTGCTGACAGCCTGCCAGAAACAGCAGACTGCCGGAAATTAGACAGGCTTTGAATATCGACGGGAATGGCATTAACACTATGTTTCAGGACTCTGTATAGGTGAATTCAGAAAATAACGGCCTTGCTGGGAGATATATTGTATAGATCAAATAAAAATACTATGTTTAGTATTGTGAATTGCTTTGTTACATTGCGGGTATAGATCTTGAAAATTGAATTAATCGTGGATAAAACCCGAGAGTTATATTAAAAAGTTAATAAAAATCATACGCAAAAATGCAAAAAATCTCTTTAGTATGGCTTAGCTTAAAGCGTCAGAATTTTTGATCTGAATGGCTGTTAGGGGTTAACACTATAAAATGAAACTAAAACTCAGTGTCATGGCCGGTTTATTATGCAGTAGTCCGGCGATTTTTGCCCTGGATTTGCAACAAGCCTATGCGCGCGCCCAGCAAAACGATCCGAACTGGCAAGCGAATCTGTTGCAATATCAGGCCGATCAGCTCAATCTGGGGATTGCCAGCGGAAATTTACTGCCGACCGTGAGCCTTTCAGGAAATATCACCCGTAAAAACCAGTCTGTTGATGCACCTGCCGATCTACAGTTTTCTAATTTCATTACTTCCAGTAATACCACCCGCCAGCTGGCTTTAACTGCACGCCAGCCTTTATTCCGCTGGGATGCCTGGCAGGGCTATAAACAGGTCAAAACTTCGGTCGAACTCAGCGAAGTCAACTTACGTCTGCAAAAACAGCAGCATATTTTACAGGTGGCAGAAGCCTATTTTAATGTCTTGCGTCAGCAGTCTTTGACCACGGCATATTTGCAGGAAGAACAGGCTCTATCTGAGCAGCTGCGCATGATGAATGCCAAACTAAAAGAAGGTCTGGTGGCACGTAGTGAGGTCAGTGAAGCCAATGCCCAGTATCAAAGTGCCCAGGCCAACCGGATTTCGACCCAGGTTCAGCTGGTGCTGGCACAGGAGCAGCTGGCTCAGCTGATCGGGCCTTATCAGGAAAATCTGGCGGTATTACGCAATGACTTCCAGTTTCAGAAACCGATTCCAAGTGACATGCAGTCCTGGACAGATTTGGCACAAAGCCAGAATCTGAACATTCTGCAAGCCCGTCTGCAAAAACGCTATTCTGAAGATGCCAAACGGGTTGAGCAGGCCGCTCTCTATCCGCAGGTTGAAGCGGTCGGCACCTATGGCTATCTGAAACAGACACCAGAAACGATTATGTCCAGCAATGGTGATTTCGACCAGATTGGGGTGGAAGTCAACTGGAACCTATTTAGCGGTGGCCGTACCCAGAAAAGTATTCGTCAGGCTGGGGTCAATGTACAAAAAAGTGCAGCCCAATTAGACGCTGCGATCCGTAAAGCCAATACCGATGTGAAGCAGTCCTTTATGCAGGTAGAAACCGATCAGGCCAAACTGAATGCGCGTAAAGCAGCAATGGAATCTTCGGAAATGGTTTCACAAGCCTCCAGAGCCCAATATCAGGAGGGCTTAAAGACCATGGTCGATGTGTTGCTGGCCCAGCGCAATGCTTTTTCTGCCAAAACGGATTATCTGAATGCCAAATATGATTATCTGCTGCATGTACTCCAGTTACAGGCTTCAGTCGGGCAGCTGACTGAAAAGGAGCTGGCAGAGCTGAATGCCTGGCTGATCGAATATGATTCACCTCAGCCCAGATGACGCTACGATTGTCATCAAACTTTCATCATAGTTATGCTTTAATGTGCTTTATTATTGATCATCGCTATATGCCATTTCAGGAGTAGACTTCCTTGTGTCCAAATAATCCTGTGTTAAGTCATCACATTTCTTCGCAATTTAATGAAGAGTTGCAGGACGTCAATACCAAATTCATGACCATGGGCGGACTGGTGGAACAGCAGGTGGCCAACGCCATTCATGCCTTACTGGATACCGATGTCGCCATGGCGATTGATGTGCAGTTTCAGGACAATGTTGTCAATCAGATGGAAAGAGACATTGATGAAGCACTGACCCTGATTCTGGCACGCCGTCATCCTGCTGCGATTGATTTACGGATGGTACTTGCCATGTCCAAGGCCAATACCGATCTTGAGCGTATTGGTGATGAAGCGTCTAAAATAGGCCGGATTGCACAAAGCCTGAGCGAAGAGGGTAGTTCGCCGCGCGGTTATATGGAAACCCGGCATATTGGCAACCAGGTTCGGGTGATGATTCATGATGCACTGGATGCTTTTGCACGTCTGGATGTAGATCAGGCCTTGAAAGTGATGTTGGCAGATGCGGATATCGACCGTGAATACCAGTCAGCAACACGTACTCTCATGACCTATATGATTGAAGATCCGCGACATATTAGTCGTGTTATCAATGTGCTATGGGTGCTTCGTTCACTCGAAAGAATTGGCGACCATGCCCGGAATATTTCTGAACAGGTGATCTATATGGTCAAAGGTTTTGACGTACGTCATACCAGCGTCGAAGAAATTGAGCAAAAAGTTCAGCGTTAAAAACAATTATCTCTCAATAAAAGACCTCCCGCTCGGAGGTTTTTTTATTGGCTTGGAAGAAGCCCTAACCATGGGTTTCTTCCTCGGCATCATCCTCAAAAGTCTTGGCGATTTTTTCAATATTCAGGCTCTTGGCCATGGCATCAAAAATTTCCTTATACACGCCTTGCTGATGATAAAGCTGAGCGTGCTCACCATGTTCGGCAATCCTTCCCTCTTTCATCACATAGGTATAATCCGCGTCAATAATTTGCGACAGGCTATGTGAAATGATGATCACGGTACGGCCTTGCTTGATTTGATCCAGACTTTGCTTGATCTGTTCGGTGGCGATGGCATCCAGACTCGCCGTCGGTTCATCCAGAAAAATAATCGGTGGGTTTTTCAGGAACATCCGCGCCAAGGCAATGCGTTGCTGCTGTCCGCCAGACAGCATGAGGGCATCACTATCATAGCCATCCGGTAACTGTAAAATCTGCGCATGAATCGAGGCTTTTTCTGCCGCCTCAATGACATCGTCCATTGAAGCTGTAATTTTGCCATAACGGATATTCTCAAAAATGGTGCCTTGAAAAATATGATTTTTCTGCAACACCAGACCAATATGATCACGCAAAAATTGGGTGTCATAGTCTTTCAGGTCAATGCCATCCAGTTTAATCTGGCCTTGTTGCGGCTCATAAAATTTATCCAGCAGGCTGATCAGGGTAGATTTCCCCGCACCGGATAAGCCGACCAAGGCGGTAATTTTATTGGGACGAATTTCCATATCAATATCTTTCAGGGCATGGTGGCCGTTTGGATAATAAAAATTCACGCCACTCAGTTCAAATTTTCCTTGGACAATCGGTTTCTGCTGACCGCTTTGTTCAATTTCATCATCGGCTTCCAGAATCTTGAAAAAGCTTTCTGAATAGATCATGGCATCATTCACTTCATCATAAATCCGGTGCAGTGAGCGAATCGGGGCGGAGACATTATTAAACAGCAGCACATGAAACATGATCATGCCGATACTCATCTGGCCATCCAGCACAAAATAAGAGGTCAGAATAATAATCAGCACAATGCCGATCTGTTCAAGGAACGTTTTCAGACCATCAAACAGGAAACTGGTCTGACGGGTTTTCATCTGGTTGTCGGTCAGTTCGCGTTGCAATCCTAACTGCTTTTCCGACTCAATCGCTTCCCGGTTAAAGGATTTGATCACGGTAATTGAATTAATAATACTGAGAATACCCTGACTCTTTTTCTCGCGGCCATCTCTTAAACTGCGGCGCCAACCACCGAGCTTTTGTGCCTGTTTATAGGTCAGCCAGAAATAGATCGGGACAATGGCGGTGGCCACCAGACCGACATATATATTGGCATAGTACATCAGGCCCAAAGCCACAATCGCGCTGGTAAATAACGGTAAAATATCAATAAAGAAGATCTGTACCAGACGGGTCAGTGAGCCGATACCACGATCAATTCGGGTCTGTAATTTTCCGGCCTGATTATTTTCCTGATTAAAAAATTCCAGACGATATTTTAAGAATTTTTCAATAATTCCTTGGGCCAGATCCTGAGAAACAAAAATCCGTAGCTTTTCTCCATAAAACTTCTGGCCGAACTGGACAAAGGCATTGATAATCTCTTTACCGAGCAAGATCGCTGAAATCGTAATCAGAATATGCCAGCCTTGCTCCAGTCCCTGACCTTGTTCCAGCAGCGCATTGATACTATCGACTGCATATTGCAGGGTTAGCGCATTGACCTGTGCGGTAAAGGAGCCGATCAGGGTCAAAATCAGCGTGGCAATGACCAGCACCCGATAGGGCTGAACAAAAGGACGAAGTTTCTGAAACAGCTGCCATAAGTTCATAAAGGATTATTTTTATTGTGAAAGTTAAATTCAGTTTAGGCAGGAACAGGACAAGTCACAAGAGCAAATCTTGTAGTCATTTGTGAAATCCGGTTGTACTTTTTCAAAGTCAATGTCAGTATTTTTAGTAAGATACTGGGTCTAATTGAGATGACTTTAGATTTATTTGCGCCCCAACCTGAAACGAATATCTTACCCTTTGATGGGGTGGTGGAGGACTATGGTCTGATTCTGGAGCAGGCACAAAGCCAGCAGTATTTGCAGTATTTTCTGAGCCAGTTGGCCTGGCAACATGATGAAGTACGGTTGTTCGGCAAGCACTATATCACAGCACGCAAGGTGGTCTGGTATGGCGATGCACACTATCAATATCGCTATTCGGGGACGCTCAAGCAAGCTCAGCTGTGGACCCCGGGATTATTGCGTTTAAAGCAGCATATTGAACAGCTGGTGGGTCATCCCTTTAATTCCTGTCTAGCCAATTTATATGAAGATGGTTCACAAGGCTTGGGCTGGCATAGCGATGATGAGCCTGCTTTATATACAGGAAGTTCTCGGGAAAATGTCATTGCTTCTCTGAGTCTGGGCGTGACCCGTAAAATGAGTTTTAAACATAAAACCCACGGGGATAAAGTCGAGTTGCTGTTACACAGTGGCCAACTGATTGTGATGCGCGGCCAGACCCAGCAGCACTGGAAACACAGCATTGGTAAAAGCAGCAAAGTTTTGACACCCAGAATTAATCTGACCTTTCGTTATTTTTACCCTTAAATCATGTTTTTAGGCATAAAAAGCATCTCAAAGGATGCTTTTTTTAAAATTTCACCAGCAGTTTAAGGGGTGATTCCGGCAGGATGGCGATACCAGCTTTCAATCAATAAGGCTGCGGCGATACTGTCCGCAGACAACTTTTTGCCGCGACCTTGCGCCTGATAATGATCCAGCTCATCGCGTGCTTCACGGGTGGTCAGACGCTCATCGACCATCAAGGTTGCAATATTGGTCTGGTGCCGTAAACGGCGCGCAAATTTACGTGCCCGTGTCGAAAGCTCCGATTCACTATCATCCATATTCAGTGGCAAACCGACCAGAAATAAATTCGGTTGATGACTTTTTACTATTTTGAGCAGTTCATCCCAGTTCGGAATACCGTCTTTCATGGGAAATAAAGGTAGGGGGCTGGCACTTGCAATCAGGGATTGACCCACCGCCATTCCCATTTTTTGTGTACCAAAATCAAACGCCATAATGGTTTGTGGCGTGTTTACATCAGGCATGTCCAATCTCGGAAGATAACCAGTTGCGGTCGACGCCCATCTTTTTATAGGCAGCATCCCAACGGTCGTTATAAGGTAAGTTAAAAATCAGATCCATATCAGAATCACAAATCAGCCAGTCACCGCGGGCAATTTCCTGTTCTAGCTGGTGTTTGCCCCAACTGGCATAGCCGAGTGCGATCTGATAGCGACCCACACCTTCATTATGCGCAATTGCATCTAGAATATCTTTGGAGGTGGTGATACAGACATTTTCACCCACTGCAATAGAGGAATGCCAGGTCGGCTGACCGGTATGCAGCACAAAGCCGGCCTCAGGGCGTAAAGGGCCACCTTGCAAGACTTCATGTGGATTGACATTGTCTGCTTCAATATCAAGATCATTCAGCAATTCTTTAATTTGAATACCGGCAGGGCGATTGATGATGATGCCTTGTGCACCATCTTCATCATGGCGAGCCAGATAGATCACCGTCTGGGCAAAAAAATCATCATCCGCATGTGGCGGCGCAATCAGACAACGATGTGTCAGAAACTGTTTGGTCACCTGAGCAGTTCTCCTTAAAATCAATTTCTTCGCAAAGAAATCGTATGATCCTAACCGCTACGTTACTCGAGCTTTATGGATTTACCAACTTTTATTTGTCTGGATTGTGATATTTAAACCTGCTGAAATTTCAACTGACGTAACTGACGGGCATGTTGTAAAGTCGTTTCACTGATTTCAACACCACCGGTCATGCGCGCGAGTTCATCAATACGTGCATCTTCTTGCAAACTCAGAATGGTGCTGCTGGCCGGGTCGGTTTGCTGCTTTTTCACGAGTAAATGCTGGTCAGATTGTGCGGCCACTTGTGCCTGATGGGTAATACACAGAATCTGTACATGCTGGGCCAAACCTGCCAATAAACGCCCGACAATCTCTGCTGTACCGCCACTGATCCCGACATCAATTTCGTCAAAGACCAGTACTTCGGCTTCGGTTTTTTCTGCATTCATGACCTGCATCACCAGTGCAATACGCGACAGCTCACCACCTGATGCCACGCGAGCCAGGGGTTGTGCTGGAATGCCTTTATTGGCAGTAAATAGGAGTTGAATAAAGCTGAGGCCTTCACTCGATGGCTGTTCCAAAGCTTCAAACTTAAACTCGAAATGGGCTTCTGGTAGTGCCAGTTGTTTAACCTGTTCTGTGAGCTGCTTGGCCAGAGGTGCTGCGGCTTCACGGCGAATCTGTTCCAGATGTTGGGCTTTCTCCAGAAAATCCTGATAAGAGACTGCAACCTGTTCAGCCAGTGTTTCCGGGTCTTCCAGTTGATGCAGCTGTTCTAATTCGGTTTGCCAGGTTTCATATTCTGCCTTGAGCAATTCCGGTTGAGTACGATATTTACGAGCCAGACGGTGGAAAACCTCTAAAGTTGAATTCAGTTCTTCCATGCGTTCCGGGTCAAAACTCTGACGATCCATAAACTGACGTAAATTCGCCGCAGCATCTTCAAGTTCGCTTTGTGCATTTAATAAGGAATTATAAATTCCGGAAAGCTGCTCACTACGACCGGCATGCGATTCGACCCGACGCATAATTGATGCGAGTTCCTGGGTCATGTTCTGTTCAGCCTCATCGAGTACATTCAGGCTATAGACACAATCCTGCATGATCGCTTCATGATGGGAAAGCCGGTCAAATTCCTGCTCAATCTCCTGATAATCAGTCTGAACGATGTCTTCCAGTTCTTCCAGTTGCAGCTCAAGGGTTTCGATACGCTGTTTACGGGTGGTTTGTGCATCCAGTGCTGCCTGATGCTGGCGGATATTTTTCTGCCAGGTACTGTAAGCATCCCGTACCGCTTGCGCCGGCGCATAAAAATGATAATAACGATCCAGCCAATGCTTCGGATAAGGGGGTTCGAGTAGTTGTTGCTGACTGTGCTGGCTATAGAGTTGAACCAGTAAACGTCCAATTTCTTTTAGTTCGGACAGGCTGCTCGGTCGTCCATTGATCCAGGCTTTGCTGCGACCGGTGGCAAAAATTACCCGGCGTAAATGGATTTCACCTGATTCATCATCCAGCTCATGTTCTTTTAACCACGCGGCTTCAGGACTATGTTCCTGATAGCTAAAGCTTGCAGTCACATCGGCTTTTTCGGAACCATAACGCACATAATTGGTATCGGTTCGCTCACCCAGACAGGCAGACAAGGCATCTAACAAGAGGGATTTACCTGCACCGGTTTCACCGGTTAAAACGTTAAAACCTTTATCAATATCAATAGCAAGGTGCTCAGCTAAAGCAAAATTGATCAGAGTTAAATGTGTCAGCATAAACGCATCCGGGCTGCGAAAAGTTTGAGTGAAATAGCCTGATGTTGGATTGGGGTCACAACACGGCTGTGATTATAAATCAGGATGAATCAATTTCATTCTATCTTAAATTTTAGCGATTCATATATGCTTATTTCACTGTATTTTCGAAAGAAGCTGACTCAAAAGCCGGCAAATTCACTGCTTGTTTTCATAGTTTTGACATTGTCAAAGTTTAAGCTAGAAACCAAATCTGGCGGGCTGAATATACCATCAAGCCAGTAAACAAGCGGCCAGAATACCCCTTTCGCAACAGGCATTCAGGCGAGATAGAATATTTCACCGCTGCCGACAAACTTCGATTGATTAGTTGAGAGTGCACATTTAAACTACAGCAATCAAAATATTACAAAATGCTTTATCTGGAGAAATCGCATGTCAGCTCAGTTTGATCATGTATCTGTACTTAAAAAATCAAATGTATATTTCGGCGGTTTATGTATCAGCCATATTGTTCAATTTGAAGATGGCACCAAAAAGACTTTGGGGGTCATTTTACCATCAGAAAATGCCTTAACCTTTGAAACGCATGTGCCTGAGCGCATGGAAATTGTTTCAGGTGAATGTCGTGTTCAGATCGGAGATAGCGAAGAAAGTGAGCTGTTCCGTGCAGGCCAGTCCTTCTATGTGCCGGGTAATAGCCGTTTTAAAATCGAAACCGATGATGTGCTGGACTATGTCTGCCATTTTGAAGGTTAAGTACAGCGCAAGATCAGTGCAAACCGGGCAAGAAATTTCAGTGCGAATCGGTTAAACTAATCATTCTATAGAAATCCTGTGAAGTCAGCTTTACGGGATTTTTCTTTTATATATAAATTTAATTTAGAGGTCGTTCATGGCAAAACCTGAATATTTTTATGGCGTACATTCAGTGGAGTCATTGTTAGAGCTTGAGCCTGAACGTGTCTTGACATTATTCACTCTCAAAGGACGCGATGATCAGCGTTTAAAACGTGTACTGGAACTGGCTGAACCGTTTGGCATCAGTGTGCAGCAAGCCAGCCGTGACAAACTGGAAAAATTGGCCGGTCAACCCTTTCATCAGGGTGTTGTAGCAGCCGTTCGTGCCCATCCGGTCTTGAATGAAAAAGATCTTGAGACATTATTGAGCGCAAATCCGCAAGCCTTGTTATTGGCCCTTGATCATATTACCGATCCACACAACCTCGGAGCATGTGTGCGTACCGCCGCTGCGATGGGTGTTGAGGCGGTGATTGCACCACGTGATCGTTCTGCAAGCTTGACTCCGACTGCACGTAAAGTGGCTGCCGGTGGTGCTGACAAAGTCAAATTTATTCAGGTGACTAATCTGGCGCGTACCTTGGGGCAAATCAAAGAAGACTTTAATGTGCGAGTCGTCGGTACCATGCTGGATGAAAAAGCGCTGCCGATTCAGGAGTTTGATTTCACCGGTACTGGTGTCTGTGTGGTGATGGGTGCGGAAGATACCGGTCTACGTCCAATTACACAAAGCCAATGCGATCAGACGGTGTATATCCCGATGGAGGGTAATCTGCAAAGCCTGAATGTCAGTGTTGCAACAGGTATGGCACTGTATGAAGCTTGCCGCCAGCGTAACCTGTAATTGATGATGGCATTGTCAGATCGTACACAGGGCTATGTCTTTCTACTGACGACTATGTGTATCTGGGGCGGTTTTACTTTAACCGCCCGTCTGAATGCGCTTTGGAACATCAGTGCCTGGGATATCGTGGCTCTGCGGTTTTCTCTGGCTTTTCTGATTCTGATGCCGATCTTGCTCTATCGCAAGGAGGCGGCTTTTTTACTGAAAAAAGAACCCTTTATTCTGGCCATGATTGGCGGAGTAATTTACTGTCTGTTTGCCTATAGCGCCTTTCATTATGCGCCTACCGCCCATGCCGCGATTTTCTTGAATGGCTGTATTCCGATTTGTACTGCCATCATGGCTTTTTTCCTGATGGGGCAGGCTTTTGATAAGCATACCTGGGCCAGTCTGATTATTATGATTGCGGTGCTCTGTATCATGAGTCTGTTGATGTATCAGGAAACCGGAGTGGCATTCGGGGCAGGGGATGGGCTATTTTTTATCAGTGCAATACTCTGGGCAATTTTTACCGTGTTATTGCGGAAATATCAGTTAACTGCATGGCAGGCAATGAGCGGTGTCGCGATCTGGTCAGCAGTGGTTTACGTACCTGTTTATCTGCTGTTTTTACCCAAAAATTTGAGTGTGCCAGAACCCCAGCACTTATTGTTTCAAACCATCTTTCATGGGGTTTTTGTGGTAATTATTGCCACTTTAAGCTATGTCGAAGCAATCAAGCGTCTCGGTGCATTTAAAGCCGGTAGCATTACCAATCTTGCACCATTTATTGCTGCGATTCTGGCGGTGCCTTTATTAAATGAAGCGCTGAGCCTGGCGATGATCTGTGGCTTGGTGGGGATGGCAATTGGGGCCTTACAGCCTTGGCGCTGGATTGGCCGTAAAGATAGTTTAGAAGCACAACTTGCAGCACAGAAAAAGCAGTCTTAATCGGACTGCTTTTTTTATACCTCAGGCAGCTGCCATGTTTAAATATTTTTCATGCAATGGGCGGAGATGGGCATAAAGATGATCCAGATGACCATCATTCAGCACAATATCATCAGCCATGGCCTGTTTCTGTTCACGTGACATTTGTGCGGCAATAATGTTTCGGATTTGCTCAATATTTTGACCATCACGTTGTGAGGCACGTTCAATTTGCAATTCGATTGTGGCATCAATCAGTAAGCGATGTTGAGTGAGCTCATGTTGATTGGTCTCAAACAGGAGCGGTGAAACCAGAATGGCATAGGAACTTTGCGCAGCATCTAACTGCTGAATAATCGAAGTGCGAATTGCTGGATGAGTAATATTTTCCAGGGTTTTACGTGCTTCAGGAGACTGGAAAATATATTCGCGCAAGGCACGACGATTCAGTGAACCATCTTCAAGCAGTACCCAATCCCCAAAAGCCTGCTGAATTTGGGCGAGTGCAGGCTGGCCAATCTCGACCACTTCACGCGCCACCACATCGGCATCCACAACGACAATGCCTTGTGCTTCAAACCATTGACTGGCCGCAGACTTGCCACTACCAATCCCGCCGGTTAATCCGAGTATAAATTTCACTTTATTGACCTAAATACACTTTCATAATCTGCTCGCCCCACAGAAAAGCAATCCAGCCGGCAATCGCGATATAGGGACCAAAGGCAAAAGGCTGATTTTCCTTACGGACTTTCAGCAGGATAATCCCGATAATCGCACCCACTAAAGAAGAAAGGAGCACAATTAATGGTAATAGCAAAGGCCCCATCCAGGCACCCAAGGCGGCAAGCAATTTAAAATCGCCATAGCCCATACCTTCCTTGCCAGTGACAATTTTAAAGACATAATACACCACCCACAAACACAGGAAGCCAATGATATAGCCCCAGATGGCAGAACTCGGTGAGGTATAGAGGGCATAACTATTGACGCCCAGACCCAGCGCGGTCAGGGGTAGGGTATAACGGTCCGGCAATAACTGGGTGTCAAAATCAATAAAGGTCAGTGCAATTAAGACATAAGTCAGAATCAGGCCAAATAACATCTGGACAGTCGGACCAAAAACAGCCACCACCATCAGCGCACAGGCCGCGGTCAGAAGCTCAATAAATGGATAGCGGATACTGATGGGATTTTGACAGTTGCCGCACTTGCCGCGCAAGACCAGCCAGCTGATGACGGGAATATTCTGGTACCAGCGGATTGGCTGATGACATTTGGGGCAAGTCGAATCGGGTTTGCTTAAACTTAATTTGGTCTCATCAATAATTGGCTGTTCCGGATGCAGGAACATTTGGCAATCGGTACGCCATTCCTGCTCCATCATCTTGGGAGTGCGATAAATCACCACATTTAAGAAACTACCAATGCAGAGACTAAAAAGCCCAACTGCGCTATACAGCGCTGTTGGGTTTTGAATGAAATATTGAATAAGATCTTGCATTAAACCACAGAACCCATTTGGAAGATTGGAAGGTACATGGCAATCACCAGACCACCGACAAGTACACCGAGAACAGCCATGATCAAGGGCTCCATCATGGAAGTGAGACCGTCTACGGCATTGTCGACTTCATTTTCATAATGGGTAGCAACTTTATCCAGCATGGCATCTAACGCACCGGATTCCTCACCAATGGCGACCATTTGCACGGCCATAGATGGAAACTTGTTGGTCACCCGCATGGCAAACTGTAATTGCTGACCAGTGGCAACATCTTCGCGGATTTTCATGACGGCATCTTCATACACCACGTTATTGGTTGCGCCAGCAGTGGATTCCAGTGCATCAATCAAGGGTACACCGGCTGCAAAAGTGGTGGCCAAGGTACGGCTATAACGGGCAATAATCGCTTTATACACCAGATCACCGAAAATCGGTGCTTTAAGTGCTGCTTTATCCAGAAAATCGCGGAATTTTTTACTGCGTTTTTTTGCTTCCAGAAAAGCCGTAATGATGGCCCCAATGGCAATAATGAGCAGGAACCAATATTTTTGCATCCATTCCGACATATTGACTACCATTTTGGTAAAAGCCGGTAAGTCAGCACCAAATGAAGAGAATAAATCCTGGAAAACCGGGACCACTTTTACCATTAGAATAATCGTGACAATCAGCGCGACCACGACCACCGCAGCCGGGTACTTCATGGCTTTTTTAATTTTTTGCTTGAGCAGTTCACTTTTTTCCTTGTAGATCGCGACCCGATCCAGCATGGTTTCTAGCGCACCGGATTGTTCACCCGATTCGACCAGTGAACAAAATAGTTTATCGAAGTATTGCGGGTATTTACGCAGTGCACCGGCAAAGGTATTACCACCTTCCACCTCACCTTTAATCCCCAGAACGACTTCACGCATGGCTGGATTCTCCAGACCCTCTGCAACAATTTCAAAGCCTTGTACTAAAGGTACGCCGGCTTTCATCATGGTCGCGAGCTGTCGAGTAAAAATCGTAATATCCAGTGTGCTGACACGTTTTTTCATTAAGCCTTCGAGAATGTTTTTTTTCTTTTCCCGAATGGTCTTGATGCTGATGCCCTGTTTTCTGAGCGTCACTTTGGCCAGTGCCATGTTGCGCGCCGGCAATTCCCCCTTGATCTTTGCCCCTTTACGATCAATTCCTTCATAGCTGAAGATCGGCATCATCTGGCCTTTCTTTACTGCTGCCATACCTTTATCCTTATTTTAGATCAGCGCACGATCATTCGCTGGTGACACGATTGACTTCCTGTAAAGAAGTCACCCCCTGCATCACCTTGATTAAACCTGATCGGCGTAAATTGTTAAAACCTGCACGGGCAGAAGCATCGGCAATTTCAAGTGCATTGCCATCTTCCATAATAATTCTAGAAATTTCAGGCGTCACTTTCATGACTTCATAAACACCTACACGACCCTTATAGCCTTCGCGACATTCATTGCAACCTACCGGCTCATAGATCTGGAACTCTGGTTGCTGGAGATCTGCTTCGGTAAAACCCATTTCCAATAAACTCTGCTGTGGAATGTCGGCAGGTTTTTTACATTGTGAACACAGGCGACGTGCCAGTCGTTGTGCAATAACCAGATTCACTGAAGTGGCAATATTAAAAGACGGCACGCCCATATTGCGTAAACGGGTCAGGGTCTCAGGCGCACTGTTGGTATGCAGCGTTGACATCACCATATGACCGGTCTGTGCCGCTTTAATGGCAATTTCTGCAGTTTCCAGATCCCGGATCTCACCGACCATCACGATATCTGGATCTTGGCGTAAGAATGACTTCAAGGCAGCAGAGAAGGTCAGGCCGACTTTATTGTTGACGTTGACCTGGTTAATTCCTTGCAGGTTGATCTCGACCGGATCTTCCGCGGTGGAAATATTGGTATCTTCACGATTCAGGATGTTCAAACCGGTATAAAGTGAAACCGTTTTACCAGAACCCGTTGGCCCGGTAATCAGCAGCATGCCTTGCGGTTTATCCAGCGCCTGCATAAACAGTTCTTTTTGTTCCGGTTCATAACCGAGTGCATCGATCCCCAGCATCGCGCTAGATGGATCTAGAATACGCAGTACCAGTTTTTCGCCAAACAGGGTCGGTAATGAGTTGACACGGAAATCAATGGCTTTGTTCTTTGAGAGTTTCAGCTTGATACGGCCATCCTGAGGAACACGTTTTTCAGAAATGTCCATTTGCGACATGACTTTTAAACGTGAAGACAGGCGGGTTGCCAACTGCAGCGGCGGTGTTGCAATTTGGCGTAATACCCCATCGACCCGATAACGAACCCGGTAGATTTTTTCATAAGGTTCAAAATGCAGATCCGAAGCACCCATACGAATCGCATCGATTAATAATTTATTGATATATTTGACAATCGGTGCTTCTTCTTCACCTTTGTCTTTTTCATCTTCTTCTTTACTCGGATCAGATGAATCGAAATCTACATCCAGATCAAAGTCTTCATCAAACTCAAAAGTGCTTTCTTCGGTAAAATTCTGCTCGATCAGTTTTTCCAGTTTATTGTGTTCAACAATAATGGTTTCAATATTGAGCTTGGTTGAAAAGCGAACGGCATCAATCGCTTCAATATTGGTCGGATTACTGATGGCAATATATAAAATACTGGAATTTTTAAAAATTGGCAGGATGCGATGCTTGGTAATCAGCTTCTCATCAATGATATCCCGCAAAATTTGCGCAGGATCATAGGCACTGATATCAAACAGCGGCTCACCAAATTCGACTGAAATCGTTTCAGCAATAACGGTTGGGGAGAGCTGTTGCTGGTTAATCAGCTCCGCCACAATATCTATTTTTTCTTGCTTGGCATGTGCCAAAGCACTGCGCATATCTTCAGCCGAGATGACGCCTTCCTCGACCAAACGACGAATAAATCCGGTAAATCTTGGCGACCCCTGTAATGCTGTCATGCTATAAATGCCTATAAATCAAATTTTTTTAATTGCTATATTAAAATTATACGTTTGTTACGTAAAAATACCATAGCTAAGAGTGCTGCTACCTTCCTCATATCCAGTAAAACTTTGAACTGGTTAGAAGAAGTTCCCATTTTTTTAAGTGATAACAAAAAACAACCATTTTGAATAGTCTAAACCTAGAATAAGTGATAAGAAAACTATTCTTTAAATTTTCCAATTCCGTGTAGAATGTGCCCAATTCGAAATATGTAAATAAAATAGGTTAATTATGTCAGTTTCGACGATTACCCCTTGGGTAATAGGTAACTGGAAAATGAATCCGCTGCAGGCAGATGCATTAACACTGGTACACGGTATTAAAAATTTACTGGAAACTGCACCAATCGCCGCAGATAAATGTCATATCGGTGTAGCCCCGATTGCCCTTGCCCTGACCCAGATTCGGACGGAACTGTCATCTGCGACTCGTCCTGTTTACACTGTAGCACAAGATGTTTCACGTATTTCAGGAACGGGGGCTTATACCGGTGAAGTGAGCGCTGAATTATTGCAAGACAGCCAGATTCATTATGTACTGATTGGTCATTCCGAGCGTCGTGAAGTTTTCGCAGAAAACGCAGAAGTTCTGAATGCCAAAATCAAGTATGCATTAACTGCCGGTTTAACGGTGATTTACTGTGTGGGTGAAAGCCTGGAACAACGTGAAGCAGGGCAGGCGGAAGCGGTCGTATTGCAACAGATTTGTGATATTGCAGCGGTAGTGGACGCTGAGCAATGGAAAAATATCGTGATTGCTTATGAACCGATCTGGGCAATTGGTACCGGTAAAACCGCCTCTCCTGAAGATGCGCAAGCCATGCATGCACAAATCCGTCAAGGTTTGAGCCAGATCACCGGCTATGGTGCAACCATGGCGATTTTATATGGTGGTAGTGTCAAGCCGGAAAATGCAGTAGAGTTAGCAGCCTGCCCGGATATCAATGGAGCACTGGTCGGTGGTGCATCACTCAATGCTGAGTCGTTCCATAAAATTGCTCACGCATTTGCAAATACACAATAATTAGGAGTTCAGCATGCAAACTTTTGTGCTGGTAGTACATATTATCTTAGCTGTTTTGATGATTGTCTTGATTTTGGTTCAGCATGGTAAAGGTGCAGATGCTGGTGCCTCTTTCGGTGGCGGTGGTGCGGCGACAGTATTCGGGGCATCGGGTTCCGGCAATTTTATGACCCGTTTGACTGCTATTTTAACGGCGCTATTTTTTGTGACCAGTTTGACTCTGGCTGTTTTGGCCAAGAAAGACAGCACAAATGCCTATAGTTTGGGAACGGTTCAATCTGCGCCGACCATGCCTGTGCAATCGAATGAAACTTCACCAACTGCACCAGAAACGACCGAATAGTTTTAATTAGTCCTTTCTTTTTTCCAGTGATGCGACTAGAATGCGTCACAGCTGCGGTGGTGGTGGAATTGGTAGACACGCTACCTTGAGGTGGTAGTGCTTTCGGGCGTGGGGGTTCAAGTCCCCCCTTCCGCACCAACTTATAATCCAGAAATTTAAGTTGGTGTATGCAGCTGAAAAACTTCTGTTGATGCGGGATGGAGCAGTCTGGTAGCTCGTCGGGCTCATAACCCGAAGGTCGTTGGTTCAAATCCAGCTCCCGCTACCAATCAATCCTTTTAAAAGACGCAAACTTTTAAGAGGCAGTTTAATAAGTTATTAAGCTGAGAAATATAATTTGCATGTTGTTGCGGGATGGAGCAGTCTGGTAGCTCGTCGGGCTCATAACCCGAAGGTCGTTGGTTCAAATCCAGCTCCCGCTACCAATCTTTTAAAGATGCAAACTTTAAAAGCAGTTTAAGTTTTTTAAGCTGAATGTTATTTGTACGCTGATGCGGGATGGAGCAGTCTGGTAGCTCGTCGGGCTCATAACCCGAAGGTCGTTGGTTCAAATCCAGCTCCCGCTACCATTTAAATAGTTTGGTAAACGTTATTTATAGATTTAGTTGATTGCTTGTCGGGCTCAACTCTCTATAAGCTAGCGAAGGTCGTTGGTTCAAATCCAGCTCCCGCTACCATTTAAATGGTTTGGTAAACGTTATTTATGGATTTAGTTGATTGCTTGTCGGGCTCAACTCTCTATAAACTGGCGAAGGTTGTTGGTTTACATCCAGCACCCACTACCATTTTTTCAGTCACAGATGACAAATATGCAGAATGATGCAGTTTTGATTGAAAAGCTCTCATCTTTTGTATATAATTTTTGCACGTTGATGCGGGATGGAGCAGTCTGGTAGCTCGTCGGGCTCATAACCCGAAGGTCGTTGGTTCAAATCCAGCTCCCGCTACCAAGTTTCTAAAAAGAGGCTCACAACAAGGTGGGCCTTTTTGCACAGTGGGATTTGAAAAAAAATCGCTATTGTGCTTAATTGGGGCGATTTACGCCCTTTTTTATTGGCTATCGTGTAGTGTCGACATTATTTGGTCACGTCTCCATGTTTCACTACTACTATAGTTTGTATTGGTTTGTAGTGGTCAAATAGATCATAAAATCGCACCAGATGACGAGAGTAAATGAAGCTATCAAATAAAACTCAAGCACTTCAGGACTTGATTGCACCGGCAGTTGAAGCCTGTAATGTAAACCTTTGGGGGATTGAGTTCCTGCCACAGGGTAAACGTTCGTTATTACGTATCTACATCGACAAACCGGTCGATGCAAGCGCTGAACCGGCCGTTAATGAAGACGGTGAAGAGGAACAGGGGCGTGGTATTGGTGTTCAGGATTGTGTGCGTGTAACGCAGCAAGTCGGCGCCATGCTGGATGTTCATGATCCGATCTCGGGTGAATATTCACTTGAAGTGTCTTCTCCAGGCTGGGATCGTCCATTCTTCCAGCTCGAACAGATGTCAGGCTATATTGGTCATAGCGTAGCATTACGTCTGATTAGTGCAGTAGATAACCGTCGTAAATTCCAGGCCAAACTGGTTGCAGTCGACTTAGACAATGAAATGATTCAAGTTGAAGTAGAAAAGCAACAGGTATTGGAGATCGACAGTCACAATATCGATAAAGCAAATTTGGTCTTCCAAGATTAATTGAATAAATAAAAATTTAACGAATAGGTGACGTATGGCACGTGAAATTCTGACCGTCGTTGAAACGGTTAGTAACGAAAAGGGTGTACCTCGTGAAGCAATTTTCGAAGCGCTTGAGCAAGCTTTAGTTGCGGCGACCAAGAAAAAATTCTACGAAGGAACTCGCTCTGAAGAAGCACGTTTACGTGTGGAAATTGATCGCAAAACAGGTGACTACCGTACTTTTCGTCAGTGGGAAGTAGTCGCTGACGAAGATCATGAAATGCCAGCGTGTCAGGATGCGATTTCTGATCTTGATCCTGCACAATGGTCAATTGGTGATATTCGTGAACTCGAAGTAGAATCGATTGATTTCGGTCGTATTGCAGCACAAATTGCCAAGCAAGTGATTGTACAGAAGATCCGTGAAGCAGAACGCGCACTTGTGGCCGATGCTTACGAATCTAAAGTCGGCGAGCTGATCTATGGTGAAGTGAAGAAACAAACCAAAGATGGTTTTATCATTGACTTGGGTGATAATGCTGAAGCATACCTTGCACGTGAAGAAATGATTCCGAAAGAAATTCTTCGTCCGAAGCAACGTATGAATGCGATTCTGTTCAATGTGAACCGTGAAGGTCGTGGTGCGCAACTCCAGTTGTCACGTGCCAAGCCGGATATGCTGATCGCATTGATGAAGAAAGAGATCCCTGAGATTTCTGAAGAAATTATTGAAATTAAAGCAGCAGCTCGTCAACCAGGCGTGCGTGCTAAAATTGCAGTAAAAACAAATGATCACCGTATTGATCCGGTTGGTGCATGTATTGGTATGCGTGGTACACGTATCCAGGCTGTTCAACAAGAATTGAACGGTGAGCGTATCGATGTCGTGGTATGGTCTGACGACCCTGCCCAGTACATCGCCAGCGCACTGGAACCAGCAGATGTATCGAGTATTGTCATCGATGAAGATGCCCGTACTGCAGACATCATCTTTGCAACGAGTGATCAATTGGCTCGTGCGATTGGTTCACAAGGTCAGAACGTTCGTCTGGCATCAGAATTGACTGGCTACAAGCTGGACATGATGCTGGAAGAGGAATACTACGCCCGTCAACAAAACGAAGCGCAACAGTATCTGGACATGTTTGTAACACGTCTGGATATCGCGGAAGATTTGGCGATGGCACTGGTAGAAATGGGCTTCACCTCGCTTGAAGAAATTGCTTATGTCCCTGCAGAAACGTTTGATGAAATCGAACTTGATGCTGAACTGGTTGAATTATTGCAAAGCCGTGCGAAAGAAATTGCACTTGCTGATGCATTACAACAGCAAGAGAATATACAAGCGCCAAGTGAAGAACTTGTTGCAATGGAAGGCATGACAGCAGAGATCGCGCAAGCTCTAGCAGCTCGTGGTGTGGTAACAGTTGACGATTTGGCAGATCAGGCGACCGACGATATCGAAGATATTGAAGGTTTGGGTGCTGAGAAAGCCGGTCAACTCATTATGAAAGCGCGCGAATCATGGTTTAACTAGGAGGTAGTATATGACGGACAAGTCGATTAAAGAGTTAGCCCTCAGCGTGGGTCGTCCAGTTGAGAAGCTCCTAGAGCAGGTTCGTGAGGCAGGTTTACCACAGCGTAAAGCTGACGATATTATTACCACCGAACAACAAGATAGCTTGATGAGCCATGTGAAGAAATCACAAGGTTCAGAAAGCCAAGCAGGGCAAATCACGTTGAAACGTAAAACAACCAGTACCGCAAAAGTTGCGAGTACTTCAGGTAAGGCGAAAACGATTAATGTAGAAGTTCGCAAGAAGCATACATTTGTTAAGCCTGATCCAGAACAGATCAAAGCAGAAGCATTGGCGAAAGCCAAGGCTGAACAACAGGCCAAAGCTGCGCCTGAGCAGAATACAGCACAAGCTGCTTCTTCTGCTGAAGCTCCGAAAACTGGCGTAAATAACGCGAGTAAAGCTCTAGAAGCGATGCGTGCTGCTGCAAAACAAACCAGCGACAAGCAAGAAGTTTCTAAAGCGGCAGTCGTGGTAAAACGCAAATCGACCAACAAGCCGATTGTAAAACAGGTTGTTAAACAAACTGAAACGGCTGAACAGAAAAAAGCACGTGAAGCTCAGGCAGCGCAATTAAAAGCGACTGAAGAAGCAGCACGTCGTAAAGCGGCTGAAGAAGCGCAGCAACGTACGCTTGAACAAATGCGTCAGATGGCGTCTAAGTACACCGCTGAAGATACAACAGCAACGATTCGTGTCGTAGATGATTCTCCGCTTGCTGCCGGTCTGGTGGGTCAGGCATATGAAGACTCATTTGCCAAAGAAGACCGCGAGATCAAACGTGGTACCAATACCCCAGCTGCACGTGCACCGAAAAAAGGTGGACGTCGTGGTCAGGAAGAGCAGAGCTTCAGCAAACAGCCTAAACGCGGTTTGAAAACCAGCCAGGGCAACAAGCACGGCTTCGAAAAACCTGTGAAGAAACAGGTTTACGATGTTGAAATTGGTGAAACCATTGTTGTGGCTGACCTGGCTGCGAAAATGGCGATCAAGGTTCGTGAAGTTATTAAATCTCTCATGAAAATGGGTGAGCTGGTTACTCAGAACCAAGCCATTGATCAGGAAATTGCAGCGTTAATCGTAGAAGAAATGGGTCATAACCCGGTATTGGTTTCTGATACGCAAGCTGAAGATAACTTGCTTGAAGCAGCTGAAGAAGCACGTGGTGCACAAACAACGCGCGCACCAGTGGTTACCATCATGGGCCATGTTGACCATGGTAAAACATCGCTTCTTGACCGTATCCGCCGTGCCAAAGTGGCGCAAGGCGAAGCAGGCGGTATTACCCAGCATATCGGTGCTTACCACGTTACAACCGACAAAGGTATTATTACCTTCCTTGATACTCCGGGACACGCAGCGTTTACTGCAATGCGTTCACGTGGTGCCAAAGCAACGGATATCGTGGTACTGGTTGTTGCAGCAGATGATGGTGTTATGCCACAAACTGCAGAAGCAATCGACCATGCACGTGCTGCAGGTACACCAATCATTGTTGCAATCAACAAGATGGATAAAGAATCTGCTGATCCAGATCGCGTATTGAACGAATTGACCACCAAACAGATCGTACCTGAACAATGGGGCGGTGATGTACCGGTTGCCATGGTTTCGGCGCATTCTGGTCAAGGTATCGATGAACTTCTAGACCTGATTTCGATCCAGGCTGAATTGCTTGAATTGAAAGCATCGGAAGAAGGTGCTGCACAAGGTGTGGTGATTGAAGCACGTGTAGACAACAGCCGTGGTGCGGTCACGTCTATTCTGGTTCAAAACGGTACCTTGAAAGTGGGTGACCTGGTTCTTGCTGGTTCATCTTATGGTCGCGTTCGTGCAATGACCGATGAAAATGGTCAGCGTATCAAATCTGCAGGTCCTTCAATTCCAGTGGAAATTTTGGGTCTTCCAGAAGCGCCAATGGCAGGTGACGAAGTTCTTGTTGTTAGCGATGAGAAAAAAGCACGTGAAGTTGCCGATGCACGTATGGATCGTGAACGTCAAAAACGTCTTGAGCGTCAATCTGCAATGCGTCTTGAAAACATCATGGCGTCTATGGGCAAGAAAGATGTGCCTATCGTGAACGTGGTGCTGAAAACTGACGTACGCGGTACACTGGAAGCCTTGCATGTTGCACTTGCTGAACTTGCAACGGATGAAGTAAAAGTACGTATTATTGGTTCGGGCGTTGGTGCAATCACCGAGTCTGACGTAACACTGGCTGAATCTTCAGAAGCAGTTCTACTTGGCTTTAACGTTCGTGCGGACAACACTGCGCGTCAAAAAGCCGATGCAGACAGCATCGACATTCGTTACTACTCAATTATCTATCAATTGATTGATGATGTGAAAGCAGCAATGAGCGGTAAGCTGGCACCTGAACATCGTGAAACGATTCTGGGTGTTGCACAAGTACGTGAAGTATTCCACTCAAGTAAATTCGGTGCGGCTGCGGGCTGTATGGTTCTTGAAGGCGTATTGCATCGTAACAAACCGATTCGCGTACTCCGTGATGACGTGGTGGTATTCCAAGGCGAGCTTGAATCTCTTCGTCGCTATAAAGAAGTGGTTGAAGAAGTTCGTGCCGGTATGGAATGTGGTCTTGCGGTGAAAGGTTATAAAGACATCAAAGCACTGGATAAGATCGAAGTGTACGATGTTCAACTGATTAAACGGAGTCTTTAATGGCGGGTAGTCAACGTCTGAAGCGTATGGCGGATACAGTACAACGCGAGTTGTCAGAACTGATCCGTCAGGAGCTGAAAGATCCACGCTTAGGTGGTCTGGTGACCATCTCTGCCGTGAAGGTGAGCCCGGACTTGGGATATGCGGAAGTTTATGTCACTGTTATGGGACGTGAGCTGGGCGATGAACAAAGTGAAGCGGCGAATAAAGAAACTTTAGAGGTGTTAAACAAAGCCTCTGGTTTTCTGCGTCACGAACTGAGCCGTCGTATCAAAACCCGTATTACACCTCGTCTACGTTTCCATTACGACAAGACCAATGCCTATGGTAACTATATGTTTGGTCTGATTGCTGAAGCTGTGAAGGACTTACCTGAAGCTGAAGCAAAAAAAGATGATGAATAAGTCTTAGGACAATAAAAAAGCCACCTTCGGGTGGCTTTTTTATTGCTGGCTTTATTAAAAATTTAAAAAATAGAAGTGAATCGACCTATCTAAAAATAGTCCAAATCAAGTGAGATCATCATTTTTATGATTCATTTTTTTCTCATAAAAAGCACGGCGACGCGAACGTTGCCAAGGCAGAGGGCGCTCCAGTGTTTCTGGAACCTCGCCACTTAGCGAGCGTAAACGTAAATGCAATGCTGCCTGCGCCATCAGATTGGCCGATACGGGTGCAGTGATAAAAGCAAACAGGGTAATCAGCACTTCAGCAAAACCGAAACGGCCGTACATGGCAGAAAAAATAATCGCGGCAATCAGAAAACTGCCCAAGCCCAAGGTACTGGATTTGGTCGGTGCATGCAGCCGCATAAACAGATCGGGCAGGCGCACCATCCCGATCCCACCGACCAGCATGAAGAAAGCACCAATCAATAAAAAAATCGAAACTAGTATTTCTAAAATTAACGGCATTTAAAAACTCCTAGTCGATGACATGGCCAGTGGTGAAATAACGCGCCAAAGCTGCTGTAGAGACAAAGCCGAGCATCGCCACCAGTAAGGCCTCTTCAAACAGAAAAGTGCTACTCCAGTAAATTCCCAAAATGACAATCAGACAGGTGGCATTCAGGAACAGGGTATCGAGTGCCAAGAGGCGGTCAACGATAGAAGGGCCGGTAATGAGTCGGATCAGGCAGAGTAACATCGAGACAGTGACTGCACCCAGGCAAATCATTAATGCATAAGGCAGAATCGTCATATTTTTTCTCCTGTCTGTACGCTGAAAATTTTAAGCAAGGGCTGTTCATAACGTTGTTTGATCAGCTCGATTTCAGCTGCTTCATCATCCGTGCTTAAAGCATGCACCAGAATATCACCACGATCCTGATCAATACCGGCAGTGACTGTGCCCGGTGTGGTGGTAATAATCATGGCCAGTAAGGTGTTGACTTCTTCATGCTCGGTTTCCAGAGGCACACGGAACCATTTGGGATGTAGGTTTTTGGTCGGACCCAAGACCAGTTTTGCAACTTTAAGATTGGCCACCACAATGTCCCAGACCACGACAAAGAACAGACGCAGCGCAGGCCGCCACTGGATATTCGGGGTATAGTCAATAAACGGCGCGACCATTTTGGGAATGACAATCGCCAGAAGCAGGGCCACCAGCAAGGTTCCGGCTTCTGTGCTATGTGACAGTAAAGTCCAGCTGAGTCCCACGATTACAGAAACCAACGGGTGCGGGAACCAACGTTGCAGGAATGATTCAGCCATTAAGGTCCCTCCGCCGGTTTAAGTTGATTATCATCATGTTGGGTTTGTTCAATATGCTGCTGGTCAATCTGACGTTGTTTGAATTCAGAAATATTTTCACCTTCTAAAGTGGCTTCTGAAATCATATAAGGAATCAGATGTGCATTTGGATCCACCACCTCGCCACCATATTTGGTTTCTGGCAAATAACTTGGATCAAAGGGTTGCACACTAATAAATTGACCTTCTGCATCACGTTTTAACAGGGCAGCTTCATAGACCGGATTGTTTTTAATCTGTTCTGCCGTCTGATAGTTATATTGATAGATCGGTCCAGCAAATACAACATAAGCTGTTAAGCCGGCAAGTAGCAAATAGATCGTGTGATCATTACGTGCAGGTGCCTTACTGGGTAAAGCTTCATATTTGTGGAAATCATCAGAATTCAAATCATCTTCAGGTTTGGTTGAGCGCCAGAACAGCATAAAGCCGACTCGAGTAAAAGCCAGAATACTGAGGAAACTCACCAGCAGAATGGTCAGGATAATGATCATCTGATGCTCTGAATTGGCAGAAGCCTGCAAAATAAAGACTTTGCCAAAGAAGCCGCTGAACGGTGGCAGACCGGCCATCATCAAGGCAATGATGAAATAGACAATCGAAACCAGCTTGTTCTGTTTCATCAGCGGTGCGATTTTAAAATGATCTTTGAACTCACCGCGCTGTGAGGTAATCCAGCCAGACAGGATATAAAATGCCGCAGCAATCAGGGTACTGTGTACCATATAGTATAGGGCGCCGGCCCAGGCTGCCGTCGTATTCATGCCAATGGCCACCAGAATCGTACCGACTGAAGACAGCACCATAAAGCCGACAAAACGGCGCAGGCGTTCTGTACCAATCGCACAAATGACACCATAAACTGAAGTAATCAGACCAATCACCAGTAGACAGTTCATTAGAATCTGATGGCTATACTCATCATCAAAAACAGTTCCATTGATTCGCAAAATCGCATAGATCCCGACTTTGGTCATGATGGTAAAGAGTGCGGCAACAGGGGTGGTGGCTACGGCATAGGTTTTGGGTAACCAGAAGCCCACCGGCAGCATTGCCGCCTTAATCCCGAAGACCACGAATAGCATGAGTCCACCGGCAACGGCCAGTTTATGCTGATCTGCTGCCAAGGTAGGCATTAAGCGCGCCACATCGGCCATGTTCAGACTGCCGACACTGCCATAAATCATGCCGAGTCCAATCAGGAACAGCGCAGAAGCCAGCAGGTTAATGGTGACGTAATGAATTCCCAGCTGGAAACGCGCCTTGCCCTGTCCATGCAATAGCAGCACATAGGACGCCATCAGCAAGATTTCAAAGAATACGAACAGGTTGAATAAGTCACCGGTCAGGAAGGCGCCGGTCAGGCCCATCAGCAGGAAATGCACCATGGTATGGAAATAACGGCCACGGGTATCCCATTCTTTACTGGCATACCAGACCACCGGTACTGCCAGGGCATAGGTCAACACCAGCATCATGGCAGAGAGTTGGTCCAGCACCAGCACGATTCCAAAAGGTGCCGCCCATTCGCCCAGTGTATATACACTGACTTGACCCTGACTGCTGTCAATTAAATAACTGACCGCAATGATCAGACCCAAGATACCCGAGATATGGCTGATACCACGACGCCAAGGCTGACGCCAGTCTGTGGTCAGGGAGCCAGAACCCGGATTGCCTAAAAGTACCAGACTAAAAGCGGTAATGGCCGGTAAAAGAATACTGAAAATTGGCGTATGTTGAGACCAGAAGTGAAGAAGATCAGTCATTAAGGCTCATCCTCACGTGGGTCAATCTGAGGTGTTTCTTCTTTTGAATCAACGTGGTCTGTTCCTGATTCATAACGGCTACGCAGTGCCAGCTGAACAATAAAGGCAGTGGTGGCAAAGCCAATCACGATGGCGGTCAGCACCAGTGCCTGCGGAAGGGGATCGGTGACTCTGGAGGCCTCGGTCAATACGGCAGGCGAATTCATCTGGATCCGCCCCATGGCAAATAAAAACAGGTTGACCGCATAACCAATCATGGCCAAGCCCAGCACCACCGGAAAAGTACGCGCACGCAGAATCAGATAGATTCCAGTGGCGGCGAGTAGACCAATGGCGGAGGCTAATAAAAATTCTAAACTCATCATTCTATTATCCTCTTGGTACTGGGCCAGTCATACTGGAGTGACGTGAATCGCCCAGGACAGAAATCATCAGCATGGTCGCACCGACTACAGTGACATAGACACCGACATCAAACAGCGCCGCCGAAGCCAGATGCATTTCTCCAATCACGGGTGGCGAGACATAGATATGCGCGCTGGTCAGGAATGGGCGTGACCAGAACCAGGCCGCAACCCCGGTCAAACCGGCAATAGTTAAACCCACGCCAATCCAGATTTCATACAAACGACCAGATTTGGCACCCAGCAACTGTTCAGTTTTATCCTGTCCCACTGCAATATATTGAATAATTAAGGCTAGTGAGGTGACTAATCCTGCAATGAATCCACCGCCCGGCAGGTTATGGCCACGCATAAAGATATACAGGCTGACTACCAGAGCTACAGGTAAAATCCATGATGCCGTGATACGTAACATCAAGGGGGAGGGATTAAATCGATAGGTCAAACCTTGGGTCATGGTGGTGCCATGCGCACGCATGCCATCCATCAGGCTAAGCACACCAATCGCGGCAATCCCGAGTACAGTAATTTCGCCGAAGGTATCGAAACCACGGAAGTCGACCAGAATCACATTGACCACATTGGTGCCGCCGCCGAGTGGAATTGACTGCTGCAGGAAGAACCATGAAATAGAATTATGATCACGGGTCATGATCAGCCAGGCGATGGTGGCAATACCGAGACCGCCGCCCAGCGCAATGATCGCATCGCGCCAGCGCCGGGTTGGACTGGATTCATAAGGGGTTAGCTGCGGTAGCAGAGATAAACTCATTAATAACAAGACGGTGGTTACCACATCGACTGTAATTTGGGTCAATGCCAGGTCAGGTGCCGAGAAGCCAATAAAGACCATGGTTACCACCAGACCCACTGCACCACTGATCAGTACCGCTTTAATCCGTTCATGATGGAACCATAGCAGCATCCAGCAGGCAGAAAATAGCAACATCCACAAGACAATGGCCAGGGCAGGGGCGTGGGTCAGCTCACGCGTACCGCTACCGATACCATTGGATAGCAATGGGAAACCAACCAGACCGATGGTAAAGATCACAATCCACAATAAATAGCTTTGTAATTTGCCAGTTTCAGTGGCATGGCGGAAACGACGTGAATTTAACAGCAGATTTTTCAGGAACAGGTCAAACAGGATCCGACCCTGTAAGCGGCCCAGTTTTGGATCCAGATCAATTTCACGTAAGGCACCACCTTTGGCCAGAGAAAAGTAAAACACTGCACCACCGGCCAAAGCAATCACACTCATTAATAATGGCAGATTAAACCCATGCCAGAGGGCCAGATGCGTACCTTCAAAAGCAAAATTTTGAGTCGTTGCCTGCGTGGTACTATTCACGATTTTTTCGACCAAAAGTGCTGGCAATAGACCCACTAAAATACATAGAAATGCCAGTAAAGTGGCGGGTGCGCGCATGCCAAATGGTGGCTCATGCGCATTTTTATTCGGGACTTGCTTGCCCAGTGGGCCGTCGAAAAATACCCCATGCACCAGACGAATCGAATAAGTGACTGCAAAAATTCCGGCCAATGTTGCCACAATGGCTGAACCGACCAGCACTGGCCCGCTTAAATTGGCCACCAGCTCAGTAAAGAACATCTCTTTGGAGAGGAAACCATTGGTCAATGGAACACCGGCCATAGAGGCCGCAGTGATCATGGTCAGCGTTGCAGTAAAGGGCAGCAGTTGCCACAGACCGGAAAGCTTACGTAAATCACGGGTGCCAGATTCATGATCGATAATACCGGCAATCATAAACAGGGCCGCTTTAAAGGTCGCGTGGTTAATAATATGGAAAATTGCCGCTGCGACTGCCAGTGGAGAACCAATCCCGAGCAGACACATGATCAGACCCAGATGACTGATGGTTGAATAGGCCAACAGGCCTTTCAGATCTTCCTTAAAAATGGCAAAAAAGGCGGCCATGCACAGGGTAAACAGACCGACAAAGGTCACAATATTATGAAACAGTGCCGCGCCAGCAAAAATCGGGAGTAAACGTGCGACCAGAAACAGGCCGGCTTTGACCATGGTGGCCGAGTGTAAATAGGCAGAGACCGGTGTCGGTGCTGCCATGGCATTGGGTAACCAGAAATGGAAGGGGAACTGCGCACTTTTGGTAAAGGCACCGAGTAAAATCAGCAACAAAGTGGGAACAAATAGCGCATGTGACTGGATCTGTTCAGTCATCGTCAGGATTTGATCAATCTGATAAGTGCCGGTAATTTGACCCAGCAGGATGAAGCCACCAAGCATGGCCAAGCCACCCATGCCGGTAATGGTCAAGGCCATACGTGAGCCGCGCTGTGCGGCTTCGTAATTGCTCCAATAGCCCACCAGTAAAAATGATGAAATACTGGTGAGTTCCCAGAAAACCAGCAGGATCAGCAAGTTATTTGACAATGAAATTCCGAGCATGGCTGCCATAAACAGCATCAGCAAGAAATAAAGTTTGCTCAGCGAATTTTTAGGATTGAGATAATAATAGGCATAAATATAGATCAGGGTGCCTATGCCACTGATCAGCAAGGCAAACAGCAGGGCCAGAGAATCCAGACGGAAACTAAAATCGATCCCGAGCTGGGGCAGCCAGGACCAGGTCTGAATGATCACGGCACCATCAAAGATGGCAGGCGCCTGACTCAATAATAATAAGAAACTGCTGAGGCTGACACCAATTGCCCCTAAAGCCGTTACCCCGCGCGAAAATTGCTTCAGCCACGAGACAAGGGTTGTGCCTAATACTAACGGTAACAATATAATAATCGGCAGCACACTCGTATCCATTGTCGTGATTTAGGTTGTGACCAACCTAGGGTGAATCTTCATCTTTCAAGGACTACAGGATTACAAGGAGCAACCCAAACTTCTCAATCTTGAAAGCCAAAAGAATATTCAAAAAGAATATAAAAACAGTTGTATTGCGCAACTTATAAACGATAGCAAATTCCGATTTTACAATGAAATTCGCAAATAAAACCGATCATATTACAGGATAACAACAACATCAACGTTTTTATGTCGAACTTATAAATTATACGCGAGCAGGCTTTTGGCGTGGGGTGGATGCTTAAACAGATCATCCAGAAGTGACCGAAAATTAAGATTAAATTGCAAGCATTGATTGTAAATATGACTAAATGCAGTTTTACAATTGCAAAAAGACAGCACTAAAATGGTCTGGATAAATCTCGATATTCATCGAAACGATCATTACTGTTTTTCAACGTTACTTAGAGCGATTGCGGTAGCGTCGGCTGATCCTGAGCAAGTAAACGTAACAATTCCTGCTGCTGTTCAGGATTCAACTGTTGCTGAATCCGCTGTAATACAGCAAGCGGTGTAGTCGGTTCGGTGACGGTTTCTATTAGCGCTTCTTCGGCAGGAATTGCGTCTGGATCAGTATGTAGACCCATTTCGGCATAGATCTGATCAAACTGGATTTTCATGCTTTCAAGATGAATTGGATGCAACTGTTTATTTTCGAGTCTTAAGCACTGAAAGGCCTGTGCATGTTCCAGTAACTCAGGTCGGTTGCCGGTGGCAATAATTTGCAAGTTAGGAAATGCCTGATGCAGACGTGGCAGAATCTCTGCTGCCAGATCCTGATCCAGCTGATGATCAATGGCATCAATCAACAACACTCCTGTACCTTCCTGACATGGAAATAAACTGTTCGGGTTGAGCAGACAAAGACGCCGTACAATATCGCCCACCAGTGCAATCCAGGTGCGGATGCTATTGGGAAGTTGCTGAAAAGTAAAACTCTTGTCCTGATAGGTCAGCATCAGTTGCAGCTTGGGCTGGTATTTTAACTCAATCTGGCTGATGTCAGGCAGTACCTGCGACAGGGCGTTTTTTAAGGCCGTTAAATGCGGGGTATGCAGCTGTGCTTGCGCTTTTTCAATCTGCCGCGCCAGTTCATCTCCCCGAATATCTTCAGGCTGCTGCAAGGCACGCGCTAAAATCTGATCCATGATCTTGGCGCTTTGCGCATTTTCAATATCACTGACTTCACGCAACCATTCAAAGAAACGGGCAAAGGTCGTAAACGGAATCGCGCCAATGTCGTAAGCATACGCTGTATGGAAAATGGCCGGATTGTTTTTGCTGATCAGATTGACGTCATTGACAAAGCGGTCGGTAGGATAATAGGCAATTAGCGGCAAGCCGAGCAGAGGATCATTGAGCCGGGCTTTCTGATAAAGCCCAAGCATGCTGTCCAGTTGCACGGTTTCTGCTTTGCTAAAGCCGAGTCCCTGACTATTTAAAGTCTTATAGACTTGCCAGGAACAGCTCTGTTGCTGTGCAGCTTCAGTCTGGCTGGATTCTGTAAGCGCTGAAACCTCTTCGGGAAAGCCAACCCGGATATCAATTTTGGATTGCAGCCGGTGTTGCATGATGTCCTGATCAGGCATCACCAGACCGGCAGCCCGGCTATCGCGATAACGCGCTGCAAACCAGGTCAGCGCCTGATAAGCACAGCGTAACAAAGTGGTTTTGCCAGTACCCTGATTGCCCAAAATTAAGGTAAGCGGATATTGTGAATAATCAAGCTGAAGCTGAATCTCTGGAAAATGCAGGGTGTGTTTCAGTTGAAGCGCTTCGATGTGCATAGATCACCTGTACCATGATTTTACATCCATACCTTAACCGACGGCTTGACGAAGCGACTGCGGCATCTTGATCTTCAGTTGTTGAATCAGGTCATAAATGTGATGAATATTTAAGCTTACTTTAGCACGTGTACAGGCCACGTAAAGTAAACGTAGCTCTTCATCACTAATTTTATGATCTTTTTCATTCAGCTTAAACTGATAGTCATCTTCAATATGCACCCGTTCCCACTCCAGACCTTTGGCCTTATGTGCAGTGGAAATAATATAGTCCGCCTGTCCAATCGGGGTGATTTTGGCCAGGGCTTTTTTCAATGGATCGGTGCCATGTTCATCGACCAGTTTAACCAGCGGTTTGATATCGCTACCTTCATTGGTTTCACAGTATTCATGCACATCATGCCAGGAATTAAACCAAGCCAATTCCGGCACATCGACCACACGTTTGCCCTGTTTCAACATGGCAGCCGCATCGACAAAACGATTCAGTTTGACATGATCGGCTTGCAGGCTGACTTTATCACCACGCACCAGTCCGGCAAGTAACAGTTCCATGGCCCGGGCATTGGTCCGGCATAAAATTGCATCCCGCATTTTGGTATGCGGTTTATTCACGACTTTAGAATCTAACAACGGATTGCCAAGCAAAGGCACGGTTTCATTCAGTGCACCTAAAATGGCATTGGCATTTAACGCGATTTCAGGGCCAAAACGAAACGATGTGGTCAGGCGTGATTCGGGTAAAGGCAGTTGCTGCATGGCATTCACCGCACCGCGCCAAGCATAAATCTGCTGATGCGCATCACCGACATAAATCACCTGAGTATTCCGCTGTTTCAGCAAAATTCCGAGCATGAGTGGGTCGGCATCCTGCGCTTCATCAAACAGCACATAATCGGCCGGAATATTCGGTTCAGACAGCGCCCAGAGTTTCAGGTAAATATCATGGCCAATCCCGGCCTGATGATTGGGATCGATTGATTCTAGCCAGCGCCGTTCTACGGCCGGATAAAGTTTCTTTTGCAGGATCTCAATATCATCTGGATGTAACCAGCTCGGTGCCTGAATATGCCGCGGAGCAGGGTATTGCGAACTGGTCGAACAGAAATAGCCAACCGCATTGGCGACTAAACTCGCCAGACGCGAAGGCATCAAGACATATTTTTCATAACGCCCACCCATCATACGGCGCATGGTCATTGGTTCCAGACGGTATTCTTTGGCAATAAAGCTTGGGCTTAAACGGGGCAGACGCAGCTTGTCGGTGATTCCACGTTGAACACTGCGAAATGCCAGCGAGTGAAAAGTGCGGCAATCTACGCCGCGATGAAATTTGGCTTGCGCTTCACTGGCAATGGCTTTGTTGAAAGCCAGATACATGCCACGCCGTTCAGGCATGGCATCACTGATCATTTGTAATGTGGTGGTTTTACCTGTGCCGGCATAGGCAATCACTTTAAAGGAATTACCCAGACGGGCATTATCGATGGCAGTGGCCTGCTCATAAGTGGCCTTGGGTTTTTGCAGATCAGACACAGGCATATTCATCATTTAATGCTGACGGCTGGCTTTTTCAACCAGACCGGATAAGCCCTGACGACGTGCCAGCTCATTCAAGACCAGTTGCGGTTCGATATCGAAATAACCCAGCATCACAATGGTATGGAACCACAGATCAGCAACTTCATAGATCAGATCATTTTTATTGTCTTCAGAGACCTGAGCGTTGAAATCTTTGGCTGCCAGTACGGTTTCAAAGCTTTCTTCGCCGACTTTTTCTAAAATCTTGTTCAGGCCTTTATGGTACAGCTTGGCCACATAAGACGAATCTGGATCAGCCTGTTTGCGTTCTGCCATCATTTGGCCCAGATAGGACAAGACTTCGACCTGTTCAGATTGAGCGGTTGACGCTTCCATCGCCAGCGTATGCGGATTTGTGGATTTTTCACCATAAATCGCAGACGGGTGTTTCAGCTGTGCATCGACAATTTCCCAGCCATTTGGCGTGAGTTTGCGATAGAAACAGGATTCACGACCGGTATGGCAGGCAATGCCGCCATGTTGTTCAATTTGCAGCACAATCACATCGGCATCACAGTCCAGACGGATTTCATGTACTGTTTGAAAATGTCCTGATTCTTCGCCCTTATGCCATAATTTGCTGCGTGAACGGGAGAAATACACGGCTTGGTTTTTCTCAGCCGTCAGTGCTAGCGCTTCACGATTCATCCAGGCCACCATCAAGACACGACCAGTTTGATGATGCTGGGCAATGGCAGGGACTAATCCTTGTTCGTTAAATTTTACTTCATCGAGCCATTGCGCGTTGTTCATAAGGGTTTCCATCATTTCAATCAAAATATAAAAATACGGATAGGAAATATCCGCAGATAGTGTACGTGATCTCGCAGCATTTGCGGCAAAAATCTGTGTCGATAAAGACAGGCTATGTCGTGTGTGATCCAGATGAGCTTGCTTTCACCTAGAGATTTAAAACTGAGACATCAAAAAAGCCGCCCGGTCGGCGGCTCGTATTTTCAGGAAATTATCCCAGTAAAAATTACCAGTGTTCGCCCGGGAACAGCCGTGCATATGCTTTTTGCACCAAATTTAATTTTTGTGGTTGACCCACAGAGGCACTTGAACTTGGGAACAGGTTATAACCAATCGACATCAGAACATTGTTGATATCCGGGGCAATCGAATAAGTAATCGAGGCCAGACGACCCAAACCGGTCGCAACTTTCTTCGGGCGTTTCACGATGGCATAGGCAATCAGGTCAGCCGCCTGTTCCGGAGAAAGTGTCGGTACATATTTATAGATTTTGGTTGGTGCAATCATCGGAGTGCGTACCAAAGGCATATAGATCGAGGTGATTGCGATTTTATGCGAATGTACTTCGGCAGACAGGCAGCGACTAAAAGCATCCAGCGCAGCTTTTGAAGCAACATAGGCCGAAAAACGGGTGGCATTGGCCAGTACGCCAATCGAACTGATGTTAATGATATGACCCGCGCGACGGATCATCATTTGTGGCAGGATATTCATGACCAGACGCACGGCGCCGAAATAGTTCAGCTGCATGGTCCGTTCAAAATCATGGAAGCGGTCGACCGATTCATGCACGGCGCGGCGAATCGAACGACCCGCATTATTGATCAGAATATCAATATGATCGACTGAGGCAATGATCTGTTTGGACACCTCATCAATCGACTCCATATTGTTTAAATCGCATGGAAAGATTGAGGCTTTGCCGCCTTTGGCTTCAATGTCTGCTTTTACTTGTTCTAGGGTTTCTTGAGTACGGGCCACCAGTAAAACATGCGCACCTGCATCGGCCAGTTGATGTGCCGTCGTTAACCCAATACCGCTGGATGCGCCGGTGATCAGGACGGTTTTACCTGCAACAGATTTTTCCAGTTGTTTGTGTAGTCTAGTTTTCACATTTGTTATCCCTAATTTGAAGTCAGCGTTCAAATTATTTTTATTAAAGGTGTATGGCGCTCTAACAGGAGATGAGAGCGAAGGTGAGTACAGATATGATAACCAATTCTTCAGGAAAATCTATAAATTAAACTATTGAAATTAAAATAAAAATTAGAGTAATTGCTCTATTTGTGTTCGCTATTTCATTTAACTTTTACCATGAAAATAAAAAGCAAAGCAAGTGGCTGTTTTAGAATATAAATAAAAAAACTCCACCAGAAAGGGTGGAGTTTTGAGTCAGATGAAACACGCCTTTAAACGGTCGCTAGTGCCTGTTCCAGATCCGCGATCAGGTCATCAATATGTTCAATCCCAATCGAGAGTCGCACCATATCTTCACTGACACCTGCTGATTTTAACTCCTCAGCATTGAGTTGGCGATGTGTGGTGGTCGCCGGATGACAAGCGAGACTTTTGGCATCGCCGATATTGACCAGACGGGTAAACAGTTGCAGCGCATCAATAAAACGTGTGCCGCCTTCAAGACCATGCTCTACGCCAAAGGTCAGAATCGCAGACGGTTTACCTTTCACATATTTTTGTGCCAAGGCATGTTGTGGATGATCTTTCAGACCAGCGTAATTGACCCATTTTACTTTAGGATGCTGCTGTAAATATTCCGCAATTTTAAGCGCATTTTCAGTATGACGCTCCATACGCAGACTTAAAGTCTCCAAACCTTGCAGGATCAGAAACACATTTTGCGGGCTGATCGCAGCCCCAGTATTGCGTAGTGGCACCACACGCGCTCGAGCGATATAAGCCGCTTCACCGAGAACTTCGACATAGTTTACGCCGTGGTAGCTTGGATCGGGGGTATTCAGCGCGGGAAAGCGTTCAGGATATTTACCCCACGGGAATTTACCGCTATCGACAATGATGCCACCAATCGAATTGCCATGACCGCCGATATATTTGGTCAATGAATGCACGATAATGTCGGCACCAAAATCAAAAGATTTTTGTAGCACTGGCGTTGCCACCGTGTTGTCCACGACCACAGGCACACCGTACTCATGCGCGATTTTTGCAATCTCTTCCAGATCAATAATATTACCCAGTGGATTACCAATGGATTCCACAAAGACCAGTTTGGTCTTGTCATCAATTAAACTACGCAAGCTTTCCGGTTTTTCATAATCAAAGAAACGCACGTCAATACCTTGCTTCGGCAGGGTGTGTGCGAACAGGTTATAGGTGCCGCCATAGAGCGTAGATACGGATGCAATATTGTCGCCGGCTTCAGCAATGGTCTGAATCGCATAGGTAATTGCAGCCATACCAGACGCTAAAGCAAGTGCGCCAATCCCGCCTTCAAGTGCGGCGATACGTTGCTCTAACACCGCCGTGGTCGGGTTCATGATCCGGGTATAGATATTGCCCTGTACCTTTAAATCGAACAAATCGGCCCCATGTTGAGTATTGTCAAAGGCATAAGATGTGGTTTGGTAAATTGGCACTGCTACTGCTTTGGTGGTGGCTTCAGGGCTATAACCTGCATGAATCGCAAGGGTTTCTGCTTTATAACTCATTATGACTGATCTTCTTGTGTTTAAGTTTATGACTTGAGTGTAACATTTTCATATATAAGTAAAAGTGCAATTTTACTGAAATAGATAGATGAAATAATCATATATAAATTGGGATTCGACGCACTTATTTGACTTAAATCAGCTGTTTGAAAAATCACCATAAATAAACTTGTAACAATGCATTGAAGTTCATGGCAATGGCTTATGTTTTCGCAGCTTTCTGCGTATAATAGCCGATTATTTTTTCGCTCTTTTTTGAGCTGGGGTGGTTGTTTTAACCCCATTTGGTTTTTCAGTTGAGGAGTCCTACGTGGCCCAATATATTTATACGATGAACCGAGTGTCTAAGATGGTGCCGCCGAAACGCGAAATCCTGAAAGATATCTCCTTATCATTTTTCCCGGGCGCAAAAATTGGTGTGCTTGGTCTAAACGGTGCAGGTAAATCGACCTTGCTTCGTATTATGGCGGGCGTAGATAAAGATTTCTCTGGTGAAGCACGTGCACAACCAGGTACTAAAATCGGTTATCTCGAGCAAGAGCCGCCTTTAGATGAAACTAAAGACGTGCGTGGCAACGTTGAAGATGGTCTGCGTGAGCCGCTGGATGCTTTGGCACGTCTTGACGAAGTATTTGCAGAATATGCAGCAGAAGATGCTGACTTTGATGCACTTGCAAAAGAGCAAGAAAAGCTCGAAGCCATTATCCATGCATGGGATGCACATAACCTTGCCAATCAGATGGATCAGGCAGCTGCTGCACTGAACCTTCCAGCGTGGGATGCCGATGTTAAACTGCTTTCAGGTGGTGAACGCCGCCGTGTGGCACTGTGCCGTTTGCTCTTGTCTAAGCCAGACATGTTGCTTCTTGACGAACCGACGAACCATTTAGATGCATCATCTGTTGCCTGGTTAGAACGTTTCTTGAAAGACTTCCCGGGTACCATCGTTGCGATTACGCATGACCGTTATTTCTTGGATAACGTGGCTGAGTGGATTCTTGAGCTTGACCGTGGCATGGGCATTCCATACCAAGGTAACTACTCTTCTTGGTTAGAGCAGAAAAATGCGCGTCTAGAGCAAGAGAACAAGCAAGAAGAATCTTTTGCTAAAGCATTGAAAAAAGAACTTGAATGGGTTCGCTCAAATGCCAAAGGCCAGCAAAAGAAAAACAAAGCGCGTATGGAGCGTTTTGAAGAGCTTAACTCGCGTGAATTCCAACAGCGTAACGAAACCTCTGAAATCTACATTCCACCTGGCCCACGTCTAGGCAACAAGGTTGTAGAAGTTGAAGGCATCAGCAAATCGTTTGGTGATCGTACCCTGTATAAAGATTTATCATTCGTTGTACCGCCTGCTGCGATCGTGGGTATCGTCGGTGAGAACGGTGCAGGTAAAACCACACTGTTCCGCATGATGACCGGTGAACAACAACCGGATACCGGTTCTGTGGTACTGGGTGAGTCGGTGAAAGTGGCTTATGTGGGTCAGATTCGTGACACGCTTGATGACAACAAAACGGTTTGGGAAGAAGTTTCTGGCGGTTTAGACATCTTGAAGATTGGCGAATACGAAATTGCATCTCGTGCATATATCGGTCGTTTTAACTTTAAAGGCCAGGATCAGCAAAAACGTGTCGGTCAATTGTCAGGTGGTGAGCGTAACCGTTTACAACTGGCTAAAATCCTGCAAATGGGCGCAAACGTAATCTTGCTCGATGAACCGTCAAACGACCTGGATATCGAAACCTTACGTGCGCTTGAGGATGCCATTCTGGTGTTCCCGGGTACTGTGATGGTGATCTCGCATGACCGTTGGTTCCTGGACCGTATTGCAACGCACATTTTGTCATTTGAAGGCGAAACACCTGAATTCTTCACCGGTAACTATGCTGAGTTTGAAGAATATCGCCGTAAGCGCGATGGTGATGATCTGGTTGCGAAGCGTCAAAAATACCGTAAAATTGGTGTTTAATCCCTGATTTTAAAATAAAAAACCAGCCTTCGGGCTGGTTTTTGTGCTTATAGGGTGGTGGGTAATGACTTAGATTTCCCACTCATGATTACATTCGCGACATTTCCATTTCTTTTGGGTCTGCATGAAGGCCTGCATGGAAATTTTAAAATCAGGCAAATCTTTATAGAATATAAAGCCTGCAATCAAAGAAAGAATAAAGACGATGACGGTTGCAGTCTGTAAAGTTGTACCTGCACCATCACCAAAGATCCACATCGCGATACTGATGATCACCAGCAATAATAATAGGAACAGGGCGGGCACCAGAAACATCAGGCTTTTAGGAACCACCGGACGTGGAGCTGCTTGACCTGGCTGGGCCACCGGCATGATTTTCGGGCTTTGACACTTAGGGCAACGATATTGCATTACAACTCCAAAATTCTAAATTACTGATTATTTTATCGGAAGATGCGAAGAAACCGAAATATTGCCCAACATAAAATATACAGGCAATAAAAAACCCAAGTCATAATGCTTGGGTTTTTTAAAAGACCACTTCAAAAGTAATCTTGAATATGGCGTCCCTACGGGGATTCGAACCCCGGTTACCGCCGTGAAAGGGCGATGTCCTAGGCCTCTAGACGATAGGGACAATTGAGGCGTTACACAGCTAAAGCAAGACTTGATTTGGTGGAGTCAAGGAGGATCGAACTCCTGACCTCTACAATGCCATTGTAGCGCTCTACCAACTGAGCTATGACCCCAGTCTGTGTGAGCGCTATATTAGGGATATCGCGCTCACACGTCAACAAAAAAATTAATTAAGCTTGATCAACCGCTTCATTTTTCGGCAATTTTAAGCTTTCATTGAGTTTTTCCCAGACTTTCAGCTCTTTTTTGCTTGGGCCACCGACAATTTCCAGCGCATGACGTAAACGTGCGAAGGTCAAATCAGGGCCAATGGTGACCATAGTCTGCATCACCGGGGTAGACGCAGTTGAACCGGCAATGGCAATAAAAAAGGCCGGCATGAAGTCACGCAGTTTAATTTCCATTTGTGCTGCCAAATCCATCAAGGTTTGGCTGACCGTGTCGTTGTTCCAGGTGAACAGGCTTTCTAAACGCCAAATGGCAAACTGCAAGCTCTGACGTACCTGTTCGTCAGACAGTTTTTTGCTGACAAACTGCTCCTGAGTCAGTGTCGGGAAGTGGTTGAAGTAATGCGCAGACCAGTTCACTGCTTCAGACAGCAAGTTGATACGTGGTTGAATCGCAGCTGCGATTTCTTCTAATTTGGCACGGTCTGCTTTCCATGCCAGCAGCGTATCGAGCAATTCAGCAGGAGAAAGGGCTTTGATCCATTGACCATTGAGCCAGTTGAGTTTTTCAACATCAAAGATTGGACCACCGAGTGATACGCGTTTGATATCAAAATGTTCAATCATTTCTGCCAATGTGAATTTTTCACTTTCATCTGGCATTGACCAGCCCATACGACCCAAGTAGTTCAACAAGGCTTCAGGCAGTACACCGATATCTTTGTAATAGTTGATTGAAGTTGGGTTTTTACGCTTAGACAATTTTGATTTGTCCGGGTTGCGTAGCAGTGGCATGTGACACAGTACCGGCATCTCCCAACCGAAATACTGGTACAGCAACTGATGCTTCGGTGCAGACGGAATCCATTCTTCACCACGAATCACATGCGTGATTTGCATTAAATGGTCATCCACCACGTTGGCCAAATGATAAGTTGGCAAGCCGTCAGTTTTCAGCAGAATCTGCATGTCGACCTGCGCCCATGGAATCTCGACTTCACCACGCAGCATGTCATTAAATTTACAAATACCTTCAGTCGGTACTTTCATGCGAATCACATGTGCTTCGCCAGCAGCCAAACGACGCTCGACCTCTTCTTGAGAAAGGTTTAAGCCTCGACCGTCATAACGTGGAGATTCACCACGTGCTTGCTGTTCAGCACGCATTTGATCCAGTTCTTCGGCAGTAGCGAAACAGTAGAAGGCATGACCTTTTTCAACCAGTTCCAGCGCATAGTTTTTATAAATATCCATGCGTTCTGACTGGCGGTACGGTGCATGTGGGCCACCCACATCTGGACCTTCAGACCAGTTGAGACCGAGCCAGCGCAATGAATCCAGGATCATTTTTTCAGATTCAGGTGTTGAGCGCAGTTGGTCGGTATCTTCAATACGAAGGATGAATTCACCCCCATGCTGTTTAGCAAAACATAAGTTAAACAAGGCAATATAGGCAGTACCTACATGAGGAAAACCTGTAGGAGAAGGTGCAATACGAGTACGAACAGTCATAGCCGGATATAATCTAGAATATAAATTTGGTTCTATTATAGCGAAAAAGCCACATCACTTAATGCTTTATTCAACATTCAGTGATGTGGCTTTAAATCCTGCTGTTATTCGAGTTGGTTAAAACTGATTAAGAATGATCGCTAGAAAATATGCTTTGTACGAAGCGGGTAAAGCGATAATTTTGTGCTGCAAAGAAATTTTGTGAAGGTGCGACTTTCAGCGCAGTTAAGACTTTAAGATTATCGTCTGTATGCAGGGTTTTTTCGCTTTTTTGTTGTTGAATTGCTTTTTCAATCGGCGATGTCTTGCTTTCAACAGTAGTGACTGAGGCCTTCTGCAAATCTGTCTTCACAACGACGGCATGACCCAGTTGAATCGAAAACAGCATGATCAGACTTAGGATGCTAGCTGTGAATAATTTAAATTTCATATCCAAACTTCCTCCTTGCTTCTGGTTGGTTTTATTCTGTTAAAAATGTTTTTTTAATACTCCGTCTACAATTTAATCACAGTTGATTATAAAGAAGTAGAACCAAGTCACATTTTTTACAAAAAATTAATATAACATCTATGGAAAATTACTAAAAATCGTAATTCTCTCTTTTGGCGGCCTATTTTTAACAGATAACTGTGAAGAGAACGTGAAGAACTGTCTTATATTGTAGCAGGAGATTAATTTTTTAGCAGAATATGTATCCAGGTTTAATTGTTAGCAGATATCTCAAAATCAGAAATAGATCATCAATATTATTATAAACACATGATTGTTATATTTATTTTTTATTTATACAGTGTGGTTATCTCAATAATGAGTCACATAACATGAAAAAAATAATAGCAACCGCAATCTTGACAATATTTACTGCAACCACCATGCAAAATGTAATGGCCAAAAATTTCCTGAATGTCTCCTATGATCCGACCCGTGAATTTTACCAAGAATATAATCAGGAGTTTGGCCAGTTCTGGAAGCAGGAAACCGGACAGACAATCAATTTTAAACAGTCACATGGCGGTTCAGGCAAGCAGGCACGTTCGGTCGTCGATGGTTTGCAGGCCGATGTGGTGACTTTGGCTTTGGCCAATGACATTGAGGAAATCGTCAATGCCGGTTTAATCGAGAAAGGCTGGCAAAAAGAGTTTTCAAATAATTCAGCACCGTATACATCGACCATTGTTTTTTTGGTGCGTAAGGCCAATCCCAAGCAAATCAAGGACTGGAATGATCTGACCAAACCGGGTGTCGAGATTATTACACCTAACCCGAAAACTGGTGGAGCGCCACGTTGGATCTATCTATCTGCTTGGGGCTATGCGCTGAAACAGCCCGGTGGCAATGATGCCAAAGCCCGAGATCTGGTGAAAAGGCTTTATCAAAATGTCAAAGTGTTGGATTCCGGTGCCCGTGGTTCACTGACGACTTTTGCCGAGCGCGGTATTGGCGATGTACTATTATCTTGGGAAAATGAAGCCTTGCTGGCAACGCAAGGTCTAGGTAAGGACAAGTACGATATCATCTATCCCTCTATTTCAATTCTGGCCGAGCCATCGGTGGCAATCGTTGATAAAAATGTGAATAAAAATGGCAATGCCAATCTGGCGAAAGGCTATTTGAATTATCTGTATTCCCCGAAAGGGCAGGAGTTGGCTGCGAAATATTTCTTCCGTCCACGCGATGCCAAAGTGGCTGCCAAATATTCCGCCCAATTTCCGAAAATTCAGACCTTCACCATTGATAAAGTCTTTGGTGGCTGGGCAAAAGCGCAAAAAACCCATTTTGTGAATGGGGCGATTTATGACCAGATTTATAATGAAAAGCGATAACAAGCTTGAATCTAAATTGAATGAAGAAAATGGATAAAGCGTTATCCGTTTTTTTTATATTTAATGCATAAAATTCTATATATTCGAAATAAGTGAAATGACTGGCTATATTTTGTTTTTAAAAACAGATGATTAAGAATAAAAAACCTTTGATTATATCGTGTTGTGATGTTGTAGGTTGAATTGCGATAAATGATTTTATTTCATATAGTTATATCTATACAAGATAAACTCCCGTGCGCTCATGAAAAATCAATTAAAATCGTTATTTAGCGTTGCCTTATTGGCTACAGGTCTAGGCTTGACAGCGACTGCCTCACAGGCGGCTGATCGTCAATTTCTAAATGTGTCTTATGATGCAACCCGTGAATTCTATGATGAATTCAATAAATCATTTGGTGCTTACTGGAAAAACCGGACCGGTCTGGATGTGAACTTTAAACAGTCACATGGTGGTTCAGGCAAGCAGGCACGTTCGGTGGTCGATGGCCTAAAAGGCGATGTGGTGACTTTGGCACTGGCCAATGACATCGAAGAAATCGTGAAATCTGGTCAGATTCAACCCGGTTGGCAAAAAGAGTTTCCGCATAATTCTGCACCTTATACCTCAACCATCGTGTTTATGGTACGCAAAGGCAATCCGAAGGGCATCAAGGACTGGAGTGATCTGACCAAGCCAGGCGTAGAAATTATTACCCCCAACCCGAAAACCGGTGGTTTGCCACGTTGGGTATACCTGTCTGCCTGGGGCTATGCCGAGAAACAGCCGGGGGGGAACAAAGCCAAAGCACAGGACTTTGTCGGCAAACTCTATAAAAATGTCAAAGTGATGGACTCAGCAGCACGTGCTTCGATGACCACGTTTGCTGAGCGTGGTATTGGTGATGTATTGCTGACTTGGGAAAATGAAGCACTGGTTACCCAAAAGACTTTGGGTAAAGACAAGTTCGATATTATTTATCCGTCAATTACGATTTTGACCGAGCCATCGGTGGCCATTGTCGATCGTACCGTGGATAAAAATGGCAATAAATGGTTGGCAACAGGTTATATCAACTACCTGTACTCCCCATTGGGTCAGGAAATGGCAGCCAAACATTTCTACCGTCCGCGCAATGAGAAAGTATTAGCCAAATATTCAGCACAATTCCCGAAAATCAAAACCTTTACCATTGATGAAGTGTTTGGTGGCTGGGCCAATGCACAGAAAACCCATTTTGTGAATGGCGCGATTTTTGATCAGATCTATAACTCAAAACGTTAATCTGCTGATTTGAAGACGAATTACAGATAAACAGGCCTCCCTTGCGGAGGCTTTTTTATTGACGACACTCAAATAAAAACGGTTTTCTCTATGGAAAGTAATATTTATCTACAAAAAGTCGTTTGGAGCTTTGCTGAAACAGGGTGATAATGTGCAGTTAAATTTTTCGCCCTATTGATTGAGTTTTTATGTCACATATTTCTGTATTACTTCACGAAACGATTGATGCCTTGTTGGCAGGTCGCAATACGGGAATTTATGTAGACGGTACTTTTGGTCGTGGCGGACATACCCGTTTATTGTTATCAAAATTAGATGAACATGCACGTGTGTATGGCTTTGATAAAGATCCTCAGGCCCTAGAGACGGCAGCAATCTTAGAACAAGAGGATCCACGTTTTAAAATTATTCATGCCAGCTTTGCCGATCTGAAAGACGCACTGGCTGAGCTTGGGATTGAGACCGTGGATGGGGTGATGGCAGATTTAGGCGTGTCTTCGCCGCAGCTGGATCAGGCCGAACGTGGTTTCAGTTTTATGAAAGATGGCCCGCTAGACATGCGCATGGACAATTCTCAAGGTCCAACTGCAGCAGAATGGCTGCTTGAAATTGAAGAAGAAGCACTGGCCAATATCATTTTTAAATACGGTGAAGAACGTTATAGTCGCCGGATTGCCAAAGCCATCAAGGCGGCAGGGCAGATTGAGACCACGGCTCAACTTGCGGAAATTGTGAAAGTCGCGCATCCAAAATGGGAAAAAAATAAGCATGCTGCGACGCGTACTTTCCAGGCGATTCGTATTGCTATTAATAAAGAATTAGAAGATATTGAAATCTTCTTGCCTCAAGCAGTTGAGGTTTTAAAACCTGAGGCACGTTTGGCCGTAATTAGCTTTCACTCTCTGGAAGACCGTTTGATCAAACAGTTTATTCAAAAAGAATCTACATTAGACGAAGATTTTGGCTGGGGAATGCCGGGGCAGCAAAAAGATACACGACGTTTAAAGAAGGTATCCCGCGTAAAAGCCAGTGACGAAGAAGTCAAAGCCAATCCTCGTTCACGTAGTGCATGGCTCCGGGTCGCAGAACGTTTAGCTTAATAGGCACATCATGAAAACTGAAGTGGTTGATAAAAAAACAGAAAAGTTGTGGCTTAAACAAGCCTGCATCTATCTCGTCTTGATACTGATGGTCTTCATCAGTGCAGTCTTTGTGGTATTTCAGGTGTTTGAATATCGTCAGGACACCAGAAAACTGAGCACTTATCTGCGTGAGCGTGATGACCTGAATGCAGATTGGGGGCGTTTGTTAATTGAACAGCAAACTTTTGGTGCAACTGCGCAGATTGGCACACGTGCTGTCACCCAGCTGCGCATGTATTCTCCCCCGGTTTCACAAAGTGTCGTCATTTCTTTACCACAAACTTCAGATGAGAAAAAATAAGGCTAGCGCTCGGACATGATAGACAAAAGAAAGAAGCAAGCGGTACGTAAAAAACAATCAGTTACCGACAAAAACGCCTCAAATGTGTATATCAATCGTTTCTATATCATGTGGGCGGTGGTGTTGCTGTGTTTTATTACACTGATTTGCCGGGCCTTCTATGTGCAGATTATCAATAAGGATTTTTTGCAAAATAAAGCCAATGCCAATATTTTAAGAACCAATACCATCAAGGCCATGCGTGGCGTGATTTATGACCGTAATGGGGTGCCGCTGGCGATCAGTACGCCGATCATGAAAATCGTGATTGATCCACGTGACTATTTTGACAATAAAAAACTCTATGACGAGACCATATTGGCACTAGAAAAAGAGCCAGATAGCCGCAAGCTGAAACGCCAGTTGCCGGATAAAAACCTGAATCTGGATGAACTGGCCGATGCAGTCGGTATGGATCGGGCAGAACTACGCAAAAAAATGCAAGAACGCCCGCGTTCTCGTTATCTGATCCTGAAAAAAGAAGTTCCGCCACAACAGGCCGAACTGATCATGAAGCGTAATTTTCAAGGCGTGTATACCGAGAAAAACTACAAACGTTATTATCCGCAGCCACAGCCCAATTCACAGATTATTGGTCTGACCAATAGTGAAGGCACCGGGATTGAAGGTCTGGAAATGCAGCTCAATACCCGTCTGGCAGGTGAAGATGGTGAGCAGCAGATTATCCGGGATAAAAAAGGCAACCGGGTTAAAGAGCCGGAAGTGATTAAAGAAGTCGAGCCGGGCGAGAATATCACCCTGAGTATTGACTCGCGTCTGCAATATATTATGTACCGTGAATTGACTGCGGCAGGTGTGGCCAATAATGCCCGTTCTGCGACTGCGATTGCGGTCGATGTAAAAACCGGGGAAATTCTGGCCTTGTCATCTTGGCCATCATATAACCCGAATGATAAAAATGGTCTGCTGAACAAGGATGCCATGCGTAACCGTGGTGCAGTGGATTCCTTCGAACCGGGTTCGACCATGAAGCCCTTCACTGTGGCAATGGCTCTGGAAAGTGGTAAATATACGGCCAATTCAGTGGTCAACACCACACCGGGCAGTATGCGAATTGGCAATCACACCATTCGTGATACGCATAACTATGGTCAGTTAACACTGGGCGGTATTATCCAGAAATCTTCGAACGTGGGTGTCGCCAAACTGGCCTTGTCTTTGCCGTATGAAACTCTACCTACTTTCTATAAACGCTTGGGTTTTGGCTCACGCTCAGCAGTAAAATTCCCGGGTGAAAGTGCCGGTCTGATCTTGCCACCAAGTAAATGGAATGTGTCAGAAGTGGCAACCATGTCCTATGGTTATGGTCTGAATGCTACTGTGCTGCAAATGGCGGATGCTTATGCCATGCTGGCCAATAAGGGTGTGAGAATGCCGCTGAGCCTGTACAAGCTGGAAGAACAGCCGCAGGGTGAGCAAATGATTGATGCCAATATTGCAGATCAGGTCTTGCTTATGCTCGAAGTAGCAACTCTGCCTGGCGGTACCGCCACGCGCGCGACAATTCCGGGTTATCGTGTGGCAGGGAAAACCGGTACTGCGCATAAACTGCGTGCCGATCGTAAAGGCTATTCTACCAATGAATATCGGGCTTTGTTTGCTGGCGTAGCGCCCGTGAGTGATCCGCGTATTGCCATGGTGGTGGTGGTCGAAAATCCGCAAGGCACCTATTACGGTGGTACGGTATCGGCACCGGTATTTGCACGCGTGATGCAGGAATCCTTGCGTCTGCTGAATGTCCCTCTGGACAAACCTTTAGAATCTCCCAAAGTCCAGTAAATAGGTGATCAATGTCTATTACATTTAAAGATCTCTACGCCGTTCAAGATACTGCTGAATGGATGACCCAAGCCTTTCAGGGTTTCGAACTGGATAGCCGTAAAGTTAAGGCAGGGCAAATTTTTATTGCCCTGACCAGTCTGTCACAACCAGAAAAAACTGCAGTATTTGCACAAAAAGCTTTAGAGCAGGGTGCCTTAGCGGTGATTTCTGAAATCGAATTGGATATCTCACCCAATCTAGTGGTTGCTGATGTCCGACATTTGATGGGACAGTGGCAAAAACAATACTTACAAGCCAGCCAACCTGTTCAGGCTGCAGGTATTCTTGCAGTGACCGGCACCAATGGTAAAACCACGATTTCACGTTTGGTTGCGGAACTGTTCATGTTACAAAGCAAAGCTTGTGCAGTGATGGGGACGACAGGTAACGGGATTTTGCCAAATCTGGAAGCCTCGTCGCATACCACGCTCGATGCTTTGCAATTGCAAAATGCTTTGCATGTTTATGCTCAAGCCGGTGCTAAATTTGCCTCGATTGAAGCCAGTTCGCATGGTCTGGAGCAAGGTCGCTTGAATGGCTGTGATATCGAGATTGCGGGCTATAGTAATTTAAGTCGCGATCATCTGGATTATCACGGGACGCTGCAAGCCTATGCAGAAGCCAAATCTGCTTTATTTAAATTTGAAAGTTTAAAAGTGGCTGTCATCAACCTGGATGATGCGCATGCTCATATCATGATTGATGCAGCGCGCAACAATCCCTCACAGCCAGAAATTTTGACCTATTCAACCCGTCAAGCTGCGGATTATCAGGTTCAGGATATTCAATACAGCATTTCAGGTGCGGCCTTTAAGCTGAAAACGGCTTCTGCTGAATATGTTGTGAACAGTCCGCTGCTTGGACATTTCAATATTGAAAATCTGGTCGCCAGTCTGATCATGGCAGAGCAGGCCGGATTTGATTTAAGCAGCTTGATTGCGACTGTACCACAGCTCAAAGGTGCACCAGGCCGGATGCAGGTGCTGCGTGATGGCGAGCGCCTATTTGTAGTGGATTATGCGCATACACCTGATGCCTTGACTCAGGTTCTCATCACTTTAAAACGTCATGTTGCGCAAAATCTCTGGGCCGTCTTTGGCTGTGGCGGCGATCGTGACCGCGGCAAGCGTCCACTCATGACCCAAGCAGCATTAGAAGGTTCGGATATTGCGGTCTTGACTTCCGATAATCCGCGAACCGAAGATCCTGCACAAATTTTTGCCGATATGAAAAATGGCATCGACTTTTTAGGCAAAAGCTACCATGAAATTCATGACCGTCGTGAAGCGATCAAGTTTGTCGTTAAACACGCGCAGGCAGGGGACATCGTGGTGATTGCAGGCAAAGGTCACGAAAATTATCAGGAAATTGATGGTGTACGTCACTGGTTTGATGATGTGGTCGAAGTGCAAGCCGCGATTGATGCCCAGCATCACAGCGCAGATTCAGCTTATCCAGCGTATTAGGATTCAGATATGCATACCTCAACAACCAGTACCGTGCCACTTGCACCTTGGACAGCAGAACAGCTTGAACAAGCGACTCAAGGCGATTGGCTCAATAATAAAAAACCGGCAGACGCCATCAAACGTATTCTGACCGATTCGCGTGATGCTGAACAAGGGGATGCTTTCCTTGCGCTGCAAGGCGAGCGCTTTGATGCCCATGATTTTGTGGCACAAGTAGCAGCAAGCGGCTGTCAGATTGCGATCGTCAGTCGACCGCTCGATATTGATATCTGCCAGCTTGTCGTAGACGATACCCGTTTGGCACTAGGGCGGTTGGGCGCATACCGTCGTCAGCAGAATCCTCAGCTCAAAGTCATTGCCTTGACCGGCAGCAGTGGCAAGACCACCACCAAGGAAATGCTGGGGAGCATCTTGTCTCGTCTTGCGCCGACACTGATCACGCGTGGCAACCTGAATAATGACCTCGGCGTACCGGTGATGTTGCTCGAATTACGTCCCGAACATCAGTATGCAGTGATGGAGCTGGGTGCAAGTCATCAGGGCGAAATTGAGTACACCTCAAACATGGTACAGCCCCATGTAGCCGGGATTATTAATATCGGGACTGCGCATTTGGGTGAATTCGGCGGCCGTGATGGCATTTGTACTGCCAAATCTGAAATTTACGCGCATATTACAGAAACCTCGATTATTCCTGCCGCAGATGATTTTACTGAAACCATTCGTCAGGCAATCAAAACTGAACAAAGCTTAAGTTTTGGTGCCGGCGGTGAGGTGTATGCCAGCGATGTCGTGCTCGATGCGCAATCTTCTACCTTTACCCTGAATACACCACAAGCTTCGAAAACAGTTCAGCTGCCCTTTGCCGGTGAACATAATGTTGAAAATGCCACAGCAGCAGCTGCCTTTGCTTTGGCAATCGGGATTGGTCTGGATGATATTGTGGCCGGTCTGGAGCAGGCTGTGGGTGCCAAAGGCCGTTTGAATTTTATTCAACACAAACAGTATTTGCTGATTGATGATACCTACAATGCCAATCCTGGTTCAATGCGTGCAGCAGCTGAAGTTTTGGCACAGCAGCAGGGCATTCGGGTCATGGTGACCGGTGATATCGGTGAACTCGGTTCATCGGCTGCGATGGAACATTATAAGCTGGGTCGAGATCTGGTCTCGGTCAAAGGCATTAACTTTGTGGTGGCTGTGGGTGAATTTGCACCTGCCGCACAGGAAGGTGCACGTAGTACCCAATATGGCAAGAAAATGCAGGCTTTCCTGAATCAGGAGCAGGCATTGCCATTTTTAATTCATTTGATTGAAACACATCAACCTCAGCCGATGTCATTTCTGTTTAAAGGGTCGCGTTATACCCATATGGAAACATTGATGGCTGCATTGATGGAGAAACTCTAAATGCTGTTATGGCTCTTTGAACATTTGGCGGGCTTTGACAGCACGTTTCAGGTGGTTCGTTATTTAACTTTACGTGCGTTGCTCAGTGTCCTGACGGCATTGACCATTGGTCTGGTGCTGGGTCCTATCATGATTCGCAAGCTTCAGGCACTCAAATATGGTCAGGCGGTCAGCTCGTATGCCCCTGAAAACCATGCCAAGAAAATGGGTACACCGACCATGGGTGGGGTACTAATCTTGCTTTCAATCGGTATTTCGACCCTGCTTTGGGCGGATCTTTCCAATCCTTATGTCTGGATTGTACTGGCGGTGATGGTCATCTTCGGTGCCGTGGGTTGGGCGGATGACTGGATTAAAATCCGTTATAAAGACAATGCCGGTCTGCCTGCGAAGAAAAAATTCTTCTGGACTTCGGTCGGTGCATTGGGAGTCGGTATTGCCCTGTATGTGATTGCACAGCAGCAGACCAATCCGGTACATACCGCGAATATGCTGGATCTTTTGATTCCATTCTTTAAAGATTTGACGATTCCGCTGTCGGCTATTCCACTGGGGATTGGCTTCATTATTTTCACTTATTTTGTGATCAATGGTGCATCCAATGCGGTAAACCTCACCGATGGTCTGGATGGTCTGGCGATTATGCCAATTGTACTGGTTGCAGCAGGTCTGGGTGTATTTGCCTATCTGGCCGGAGATGTGCGTTTTGCCAATTACCTGCATATTCCCTATGTGAAATATTCCTCTGAACTGGTGGTGATCTGTGCGGCGATGATTGGTGCCGGTCTGGCATTCCTGTGGTATAACGCCCATCCTGCGCAAGTGTTTATGGGTGATGTCGGTGCTTTATCGCTGGGTGCGATGTTGGGGACGATTGCCGTGATGGTTCGCCAGGAAATCGTCTTTGCGATTATGGCGGGTGTATTCTTGGTCGAAGCGATTTCAGTATTCTTGCAGATTGGTTCATTAAGAATGCGCAATAAACGCGTGTTCCTGATGGCACCGCTGCATCATCATTATGAAAAGAAAGGCTGGCGTGAAACTCAAGTCGTCATTCGTTTCTGGATTATTACGATTATGCTGGTGGTTTTGGGTCTAATGACCTTAAAATTGCGCTAAGAGATGCATTGAAAAAAGTCGGCGCAGGCCGGCTTTTTTGTTTTGGAGAGAATGATGAATTTACTCATGTGCCCAGTCTGTCGCCAGCAGTTGAGCTTAAATGAAAGAACATGGCGATGTGAGAATCATCATAGCTATGATGTGGCCAAGCAAGGCTATGTGAACCTGCATGTGGTGCAACATAAACACAGTAAAAATCCTGGGGATACGCCTGAGTCCGTCCAGGCACGTCGTGCATTTTTGAGTGCGGGTCATTATGCGCCTTTGCAACAGGCCGTGGTGGAGAAGCTGCGAGAGCTGCGTATTGAAAATCTTTTAGATATTGGGTGTGGTGAAGGCTACTATACCGATGCCATGCAGGCTGAAGTGCTGCAATGCGTCGGGGTGGATATTGCCAAAAATGCCGTTCAGGTCGCGGCCAAGCTCAATAAAAATATCACCTGGGTCGTAGGAACCGGGGCGACTTTACCGGTGCTGGATGGGTCGATTGATATGTGTACCAGCCTGTTCAGTCCGATCCCAAAACAGGAAATTTTACGGGTTTTAAAAGCTGAAGGTTATTTAATGGTGGTGACACCTGCGCCACAGCATTTATATGCGATGCGTGAGGCACTTTTTGAAGAAGTGAAACCCCACGAACCGCAAAAGTTTGTTGAGCAACTGCAAGATGAATTTGATCTGCTCAGTGAGCAGGTGATTGATGCCCCGATGACTTTGCCACAGACAGATTTAAAAAACCTGATTGCTATGACACCGTATGCTTACAAGGCCAAACCTGAACGCCGTCTGGCACTTGAACAGCAGGATCAGTTTAAATTGCTGGCGCAATATCAGATCTATCTGTTTCAGAAAAAATAAAAATTCACCGATAAAAATGCCCTCATTGTTGAGGGCTTTTTTATACTAGTTTGTCGGTTGTGGTTATTGCACTTCTTGAATCAGGTTTTCTAAAGCGTCCACTTTACTTGGTTGAAGCGGCTGTTCTGGCGGAGCAGTTGTTTCAGCAGCATCTGGCACAGTAATTTCCTGTCCTGGCAGATCTTCGAAATCCGTTTCTGTCCGTTTCGGGACGACCACAGGTGCCGGGCGGTAAAGTGCAGTGGCCATTGGTGGTGAAGACGGATCATTCTGCGCTTCATCACCCTGAACTACCTTGCTTCGATTCACTGGTGCCTTGGCATTACGGTCTAAACGCACCCATGCTTCTGGCTGACCTTTTAAGGCATTGCCCATAAAGTCGGTCCAGATCGGTAAGGCTGCCACACCACCATATTCACGGCGTCCCAAGGTTTTAGGCTGGTCAAAGCCGACCCAGGTGATGGTAACAAGTTTGCCATTGAACCCTGCGAACCAGGCATCTTTGGCGTCATTGGTGGTTCCGGTTTTGCCCCCAATATCATTTCGCCCGATTCTTAAGGCCGCACGGCCGGTACCGTGCTGAATCACATCACGCAGAATATTGGCCATGTCATAGGCAGAGCTGGATTTTAAAATACGCTGTGCCTGACGATAATTACTGTCTTCGGCAGAGACTTTGGGTGCAGCCTGTTTCTGTTCTAGAGTTGTATTGTTGATTGCAATCGCTTCATCATCTGCGGTCATGGTGTCGGCAGGTTGAGCAGATTCTTCTTCGGTATTGATACATGAAATACACGCATATTCAGGCTGAGCCTCAAAAATGGTATGGCCATAGGCATCTTCAATACGGTTAATGAAATGTGGCTGGATCCGGTAACCGCCGTTGGCAAAAGTCGCATAACCTGTCGCCATCTGAATCGGCAGAACCTGAGGCGTGCCGAGTGCAATGGTATAGTTACGCGGGATCTGATTGTCCTGTAAACCAAAATCCATAAACAGCTGACGGGTACGTTCAATCCCGACAGCCTGTAATAAACGCACTGAAACGGTATTGCGCGAAAGATAAAGTGCGCGGCGTAGCGGGATCATCCCCAGATAACGACCATCTGAATTACGAGGTGTCCATTTGCCAATGGTAATTGGCGCATCATTCACCATGGTATGCGGTGTCATGCCTCGTTCTAAAGCCAGTGCATAAACAAAAGGCTTAATCGTAGAGCCGGGTTGACGCCAGCCCTGGATTGCACGGTTAAATTTCGACTGATAAAAGTTGTATCCGCCCACAATGGCTTCAATTGCACCATTATTTGGATTGATGGCAATCAACTGTCCTTGCACATTTGGAATTTGTACCAGCGACCACGAGGTTTTATTCTGATTCGGTCGTAAACGTATAATATCTTTGACTTTGACAATCTCGGAAGCTTTGCTCGGCGCACCACCTACACTGTTGACATTGCGAAAGGGGCGCGCCCAAGACATACCGGACCACGGTACAGTTACCGTGGTGCCATCCTGCATCAACGCTTCAAAACTGGAATTGCCAACCTTGGTCACTTGAGCAGGGTAGGTGTTGGCATAGGCACGGAAATTTTCCAGCGGTTGATCATGTGCTTCAGCACCACGCCAGCCATGTCGACGGTCATAAGCTTCCAGACCCTCTTGTACCGCCTGTTCTGCATAGGTCTGGCGTTCACTATGGATGGTGGTATAGACCTTGTAGCCAGAATCTACCGCCTGTTCGCCAAAGTTTTGTACCAGTTCAGAACGCACCATCTCACCGACATAAGGGAATTTATTGCGGGTACTGCGGTCAGGCATATCCAGATTGATGGGTTCAGCAATCGCTTGTTGATACTGACTCTGGTTCAGATAGCCCAGTTGCAGCATACGTCCTAAAATCCAGTTGCGACGTTCGAGAGCACGTTTGGGATTGGCCACCGGATTATATCGAGAAGGTGCTTTAGGTAAGCCTGAAATCATGGCCATTTGCGCAATCGAAAGTTCTTCTAAACTCTTGTTATAGTAAATTTTGGCTGCTGCTGCGATCCCGTAGGCATTTTTACCCAAGAAGATTTTATTCACATACAGTGTCAGAATTTCTTCTTTGGTCAGGCTTTGCTCAATCTTACGGGCCAGAAAAATTTCAGTCAGTTTACGCTTGAGTGTTCGTTCGGGGCTGAGATAATAATTTTTCGCCACCTGCATGGTGATAGTGGAACCACCGGTCTGCACATCCGAACCGGTGATACTTTCACTGACTGCGCGGCCTAAGCTTTTAAAACTGATTCCGCTATGCTCGAAAAAGCTGGAATCTTCAGCGGCGAGGAAAGCATGAATAAACTCGGATGGAATTTGTTCATATTTCACGGGAACAGAAAGCTTGCCACCATACTCAGCAATTAATTCATTATCTGAACTAAAAACTTGTAAAGGCTTTAATAAAGGCGCCTTTTTCAGCGTGGACATTTCAGGCAAAGATGGGGCAATATAGAGATACATGCCATAGAAACCCATCGGAATTGAGATCAGGATAATGATAATGATCAAAAAAAATGGGTGAACAAGGCCTGAACAAGATAGCTTTTTCATAACAAGTAAGTTTTAATAAGAGCTAATGGCGAACTAATTACCGATCAGTATATCCTTTAGATATACATATTGTTAGATGAGTTATTGTATCTATATAAAATTATAGATCGGATCGATTGGTAAGTTAGATTTAATTGGGGACAAAAAAATAATAGGAATTATATTGTGCGCAGGTTATATCGTAAACCAAATAAGGGGTTAATAGGAGTTGATATTAGTTCGACTTCTGTTAAGGTTTTGGAGCTTTCTGTAAAAAGTAGCCGTTACTGGGTAGAGAGCTATGCTTTGGTCCCATTAATGGAAAACAGTGTTGTTGAAAAAAACGTCTTAAACCCGGAAGCAGTCGCGGATGCCCTTGGGCGTGCAATTAATTTGGCCAACACCCAGTCGAATCATGCCGCTTTTGCCATTCCAACCTCTATGGTGATTACCAAAACTATCGAGATGGATGCAGACATGTCGAATGATGAGCGTGAAGTTCAGATTCGTGAGGATGCAGAACAGTATATTCCGTTCCCACTCGATGAAGCCAGTCTGGACTTTGAAGTTCTGCCTGACCGTCTTGCCAATCCAAACCGGGTCAATGTGCTGTTGGTGGCAACCCGCATTGAAAATATTGAAGCACGTTCTGAAGTTTTGGAAATTGCCGGACTGACACCCAAGATCGCGGATGTAGAAAGTTTTGCGCTGGAAAATGCTTTTAAAGTGTTTTCGGATACTTTGCCGATGGGGGTAAATACTGTCGGTATTTTAGACATTGGTCATAGTATGACCACCTTGTCTGTCATGCAGAACAACAAAATTATTTATACCCGTGAGCAGGTGTTCGGTGGCAAACAGCTGACTCAGGAAATTCAGAACCGTTATGGTCTGTCTTTTGAAGAAGCCGGGCGTGCTAAAAAAACCCGTGCTTTGCCAGATGACTATGATATTGAAGTGCTAGAACCGTTCCTGGATGCCGTGGTGCAACAGGCAGCGCGGTCATTACAATTCTTCTTTTCATCGTCTCAGTTTAATGAGATTGATCATATTTTATTGGCCGGCGGGAATGCCAATATTCCAGGTCTGGCAAAATTATTACAACAAAAACTCGGTTACCGTGTCACGATCGCGAATCCATTTTTGCAAATGGGCTTTTCTCCTCAAATTGATATTAAAAAAATTGAAAATGACGCGTCATCACTCATGGTTGCATGTGGTTTGGCATTGAGGAGTTTTGATTAATGGCAAAGATTAACTTACTTCCTTGGCGTGATGAGCTAAGAATTAAAAGAAATAATGAATTCGTGGCAATCTGTGTGGGGGCGCTTTTCTTAGGACTGGCGGCGGCAGGTTCAACCTGGTTTTATTATGATCACAAGCTTCAGGATCAGGAACAGGCCAATCAGCTGATTCAAAGTACCAACCAGAATCTGGATGTGCAGTTAAAAGCGCTAGAAGGTTTGCAAGAGCAACGTAATGCCATTGTTGAGCGGATGAAGCTGATTCAGGGCTTGCAAACGCAACGTCCGATCGCGGTGCATTTGATTGATGAAATTGTACGGGTGACACCAGCCAATATGTACATCACCAAGTTTCAGCGTACTGGCGATAAATTTAGCATCGAAGGTCGAGCCGAGAGTCCAAATACCGTAGCAGAATTACTGCGTAATCTGGAAGCTTCCTCCTGGTACCGAAACGCCTTTATGAATGCCTTTCTGGTGGCTGAAGAATCCAAAGAAAAGGCACCGAGCTCGATTATTCCACGTGTTGAAGAGTCTTATGGCAGCTTTACCGTGACTGTGGATCTGGATCAGATCGCTGAACCGGTACTGAATGAAGAACAGCAAGCAGCCAATACCACTCCGGGGGCATCATCATGAGTAATGAAAAATTCGATGAGTTCAGCCAGGATGCCGTGGCTGTACCTAAAAATAAAATGACAGTTGAGAAATTTTTTCAGCAATTCAATACCCTAGATCCTAATAATTATGGCAGCTGGCCTTTATCGGTCAAGATTAGCTGCTGGATTTTTATTGTTATCTTGGTATTTATGCTGATTTATTTTGCTCTGACCAGAAGTACGATTGAATCGATTTCACAAGCCAGTGCCCAGGAACAAAACCTGCTGAATGAGTTTCGTGAAAAGGAATCAAAATTACGTAATCTACAACAATATCAGATTCAGCTTCAGGAAATGGAAGCACGTTTTAACCAGCAATTAGAACAATTGCCGAAGGAAACTGAAATTCCGGGTCTGGTTGAGGATATTAACCTGAGCGGTGTCAATTCAGGTCTGAAGTTTAAAAATATCCGTCTGGAACCTGAAATTAAGCAAGAGTTCTTTATTGAACAGCCAATTGCGATTGAAGCGACTGGGGATTACCACGCTTTTGGTTCTTTTGTCAGCAGTATTGCAGGCTTGTCGCGTATTGTTACCTTACATGATTTCACCATTACCGGTACTGAGAATAAAGAGAAAAAGTCTGAGATTCCGGTGATTGATTATGTGGTCAAGGCCAAAACCTATCGTTATGTGGGCAATGCCGAGGCTTCTTCAGCAGGTACGAGCACGACTCAGGGGGCGCAGTAATGAATAGGATTAAAATTACTTCAGTTTTAGCGCTTGGACTGGTATTGCTGGGATGCGATTCACGTATTGATGCAGTCAATCAGGAAATGGCCAATATTCGTAACCAGCCACCTTTGCCGATTGAACCTGCACCCGATTTTATGCCAGTTGAAACCTTCAACTATGCAGCACATCAGATCAAAAGTCCTTTTCTACCGAGTTCTCTGGCTGCCGAGCTAAAGATTATGGCAGGGAAACGGGTTTATCCAAATTTATCACGTCAATTGCAACCACTGGAAAGTTATCCTCTGGAAACCTTGAGCATGAAAGGCAGCATGCGTAATCAGGCCGGACAGATTCTGGCTTTAATCCAGACACCGGATGGCGAGATTGAACGGATACAGCGTGGTAGCTATATGGGGCTTAATCATGGTCGTGTGAGTGGTATTACACCAACGCAGATCGATTTGATTGAGATTATTCCAGATGGCCGTGAAGGATATGTGGAGCGTCCGCGAAGTCTGGTTCTGATTGGGCCGGCACCATAAGTTTTAGGGAATAACAATGAATAAGAGTATTAAAGAATTTATTTTTGGGGATGCTAATACAATGAATCGTGTGTTTCGTCAGTTTTCAATGGGTGCTGTTGCGATTGCGGTGATGCAAGCAGCCAGCGCACAGGTAGCCGTGACCAATATCGTAGCTATGCAGCTTCCTGGACAAGGAACTGAAATTCGGGTGATGTTCAATGGTTTGCCACCACAGCCACAAGCCTATCAATTAGAATCACCTTCGCGTCTAATTTTAGATTTTGACCAGGCCCAACAAAACTTAAAGCAAAGCAATATTCCGGTGGCAACACGTGAAGCCAGTTCGGTCGATGTGACTTCGGATGCACAACGTGCCCGTTTGACTGTTAATCTGGCAGATGCTGGTGCCTTTACCACGCGAGTTGAAGGGAATACCTTTATCCTGAAAATCAACTCAGCCACGCCAGTCGCGACAGTTCAACCGGTATTACAGCAGTCAGCTCAGGGAATTAGCAATATCAGTTTCCAGCGTGGGGCTCAAGGTGAAGGTCAGGTGGTGATTGACCTGGCAGGCAACAACACCCCGGTCGATGTACAGCAGCAGGGGACTAAAATCATTGTTCGAACCTTAGGCACGAAGATCCCGACGCATTTGACCCGTCGTCTGAATGTGAATGATTTTGCGACGCCTGTGTCGAGTGTGGATGCAGTGAATCAAAATGGATCAGGCGTGATTACGATCCAGTCCGGGGAAAGTTATGAATATATGGCTTATCAAACGGATAATAAGCTGACCATTAGTTTGAAACGTCCGGAAGCCAAGAGTCCGCTACGTCCGAAGACCGTGGCTTATAGCGGCAAGAAAATTTCACTCGATTTCCAGGATATTGAAGTACGTCGTGTACTACAGCTTTTGGCTGATTTTACCGATATCAATATGGTGGCAGCAGATAGTGTACAAGGCAATATTACCTTGCGCCTAAAAGAAGTGCCTTGGGATCAGGCACTGGATATTGTACTGAAAACCAAAAACCTGGATAAACGCCGTAATGGTAATGTGATCTGGATTGCACCAGTGACAGAATTGATTAAGGCAGAAGAGGAAGAGGCAAAAGCCTTGAAGCAGAGCGTTGCACTTGCCCCTATTCAGACTGAATATATGCAGCTGAGTTATGCTAAAGCTACAGATATTGAAAAACTGATCACTCAAAATAAAGGTGCATCTAGTTCGGGTGGTTCAAGTAACACCACGAATAATGATGATAAAGAAAGTTTATTAAGTTCACGTGGTTCAGTGTCTATTGATGCACGAACCAATACTATTATTGTGAATGATACCCAGCCTTTTATCGATAAAATCCGGAATATGGTGGATCTGCTCGATGTACAGGTCAAGCAGGTGATGGTTGAGGCGCGTATTGTACGTGCCACCACTGACTTCACCAAAGAAATGGGGGTGAAGTGGGGGATTCTGTCACAAGGCATTACCAACAATAATAGCCTTCTGGTCGGTGGTAGCGATACGACATTGTGGGATCTTAGAGATCCGCAAGAAAGTGATTTGGGCGGATATACTTATGAAATTCAGCGTCCACAAAACCTGAATGTAGACTTGGGTGTCACCAGTCCGGGCGCCAGCCGTATTGCCTTTGGTTTGATTAGTCTCTCTGATTTTATGCTGGATCTTGAACTGTCTGCATTGCAAGCGGATGGCTATGGTGAAGTCATTTCAACACCAAAAGTACTCACAGCAGACAAGCAAAAAGCCACGGTTGCATCTGGTTCACAAATTCCGTATCAATCTGCTGAAGGTGGAGGGGCCAATGCTGTATCCACTACTGAGTTTATTGATGCGACTTTGAGTCTGGATGTCACGCCAAGTATTACTCCAGATGGGAAAGTGCAGATGGAGTTGAATATTACCAGTGACTCCCCAGGCAACCCAACGCCGACCGGACAATTGACTATTAATAAAAACCAGATCAATACCAATGTGCTGGTGGATAATGGTGAAACAGTGGTCCTGGGTGGGATTTTTGAGCAGGAAACCCGTAATGCACAAACCAAGGTGCCATTCCTGGGGGATATTCCTTATGTAGGGCGTTTATTCCGTAAAGATTTAAAATCGGATAACAAGCGTGAGTTACTGATTTTCGTTACACCTCGAATTGTTAATGACAGTGTTTCAAGAAATCATTAATATATTTTGAATTTAACAAAACGAATAGGTGACTCCTTGCCAAGCAAAGAGTTTGAAACCCTACCAAATCTTTATTTGGTAGGGCCGATGGGGGCCGGTAAAACAACAGTAGGACGACATCTCGCAGAATTGTTAGGACGCGAATTTCTAGATAGTGATCATGAAATTGAACGTAAAACAGGTGCGACGATTCCTTGGATTTTTGAGAAAGAAGGGGAACAGGGTTTTCGTGACCGTGAAACTGCTGTAATTAATGAACTGACTTCACGCCCCCATTTAGTTTTAGCCACTGGCGGTGGTGCCATTACTCAGGTCTTGAATCGAGACTATCTGAAACAGCGTGGGATTGTCGTTTATCTCTATACGCCGGTTGAAATTCAACTACAGCGTACCTATCGCGATAAAAACCGTCCACTCCTCCAAGTCGAAAATCCGGAACAAAAGTTACGTGATTTATTGGCAGTTCGTGACCCCTTGTATCGGGAAGTGGCACATCATATCATTGAGACCAATCAGGGTGCGGCACGAGATCTGGCGCAGCGGATTCTCAATCTCATTACTTCCAAAAACTAAGTTCATTGAATAAAGTGGTTAATCAAACATGCAAACCTTATATGTAGAACTCGGAGAACGTCGTTACCCTATTTTTATCGGGAGCGATCTTGATCCACAGGCCTTATTGGCTCCCTATATTCATGGCAAGCAAGTGATGATTGTGAGCAATACCACGGTTGCGCCACTTTATTTGCAGCATTATCAAACTGCGATTGCAGCTTTAGACAAGCATGTTGCGACCTGTATTTTGCCCGATGGTGAAAAATATAAGGATAGCCAGCATCTGAATCTGATCTTTGATGCATTGCTTGAAGCTGGTTTTAACCGGGACTGTACGGTGCTTGCGCTCGGTGGTGGTGTGATTGGCGATATGGCCGGTTTTGCTTCGGCATGTTTCCAGCGTGGCGTGTATTTCATTCAGGTACCGACGACTTTACTGTCTCAAGTCGATTCCAGTGTCGGTGGAAAAACCGGGATTAATCATCCACTGGGTAAAAACATGATTGGTGCGTTCCAGCAACCGCAAGTGGTGCTGGCCGATATGTCGCAACTTTCTACTTTACCCGATCGTGAACTTGCGGCCGGTTTGGCTGAAGTGATTAAGTATGCGCTACTCGGTGATGAATCATTTCTGCTCTGGCTTGAAGAGAATATGGATGCTCTGGTCAGTCGTGATGAGAAACTACTGGCTGAGGCCGTTTATCGTTCCTGTGCGCACAAGGCCCGGATTGTCGCCAATGATGAAAAAGAGCAAGGGGAACGTGCTCTATTGAATCTGGGGCATACTTTTGGACATGCGATTGAATCTTATCTGGGGTATGGTGTCTGGCTACATGGCGAGGCTGTTGCAACAGGTATGGTCATGGCGGCAGATTTATCACAGCGTATGGGCTGGATTTCTCAAGGTGATCTGGAGCGTACAAAAAAAATCATTTCTCGTGCCAAACTTCCGATCGTTTGTCCTAAAATCCCTCTTGATGATTTCCTGGCATATATGGCCCATGACAAAAAAGTCTTGAATGGACAATTGCGTCTGGTGTTGTTGCAACAATTAGGTAAAGCTGTGATTACTCGGGATTTTGATCTTGAGCGAATGCAACAGGCAATTTTAGCGAATCAGGCATAGGTTTTAGTTTTTATGACAGCATTACACACTCCTTGGCAAAAGGTTCAGCACTATTTCTGGCTGGTCTGTGGTGTATGCTGTCTATTTGCAGCCTTGATCTTTTGGGCCATTACTGATTCAGATGCGGTAATTGAAGTGGAAAAAAAGCCAGAAACTAAAGTTCAATTACAAATTCAGCCGGAAAAAGTAGCGACAATGACCCATCTTGGTGCGCTTTTTGACGAGGTCAAACCCCTCGATTTGAATACGCGCACCATTGTAAATGCCAATCATGAGCCAGAATTTCGCGGCACCAAATTTGTTAATGATGCGAAAAAACAGCATGCGATTGAATTATTTCGTGTCAGTAATGAAGCCATTCTAAAAAGCTTTCTTAAAAAACAGCCAGATCGTAAGGCTTTTATTTATCTAAGAATATCCGGTGAAAATCAGCCAGAACAATATGTGCTGCTGTATGGTCAGTATAAGACCGCCGCCGAAGCCAATCAGGCCTTATCTACATTGAATTTAAATTTGCCTGCTTCAGTGAAGCCTGAAGTGGTGCCAATACAGCAGTATGTCAGTCTGGTCAATAATCTGGGTTCAGAGGAATTGGCAAGCAATCAAAAGCTGTATGAGATTCGCTTGAAAAACGTACCTTTACCAAAGGTAGATGAATCTGTACGACTCAGACAGCAAACTCAGGCTCAGGTTAAACCGCGTAGTTCGGATGCGACCACCAGTACCACAATTGTGCGTCGTGATGCCGCTGGCAATGTGCTCGCTGTACAGAAATCCGAAAGTGCTGTAGAAGGTGCTCCGCAACCACAAAACAATAATAATCGACCGAACCAAGGGGGGAATTCCCGTCCTCAAAACAATGAGATTAGTGATCCTTTTAACTAACCCGTTCTAAAATAGCGCACCAAAAAAATGACATAATTAGAAATGTGCGCTTTTGGTGCAAAAAATACACATTAAAAATAACCAGTATCCCTGTAATCCTTGTTAAAGCTTTGTCATCTGTATGGTTTTAATTTATGTGCTATTTATTGGCATGTAATTTGCTTTATTGGTGCATGGATTGAATTAATCTCCCTGTTTTAGCGCGAAAAATGATTCGATGACAACCTATGAATGTCATATTTATTCCTGATTTTTATGTTATTCATCAGCAAAATAAACTTTATTTTTTATGCATTCGGTCTGAAAAAGGACTAGGCTGAAGAAATAAAGATGAAAAGATTTTGCTCTAGCAAGACGGTCTTCGAAAGTCCATTCAACGCAGCGCAGAGAAGAATTTAGATTGTTTAACAGCCTATTGAGGCTTCGTGAAAGAAGGGTACGCTATGCACATGCCATCGCCTAATAATGTAGCTCCCGCTCAAGGTTTATACCAACCGGATGAGTTTAAAGATAACTGTGGTTTCGGTTTAATCGCCCATATGCAGGGTGATGCAAGCCATGATCTCGTCAAGACCGCGATTCATAGTCTGAGTTGTATGACCCACCGTGGTGGTATTGCCGCGGATGGTAAGACTGGGGATGGTTGTGGCCTGCTTTTGGCGATGCCGAAAAAGTTCTTTCGTGAAGAAGCAAAACGCTTAAGTGATACAACTTTAAGTGAAGTCTTTGCTGTCGGTTCGGTGTTCCTAAATCTTGATCCTGCGCTTGCTGCACATGCCAAACAGGTTTTAAACAAAGAAATTGAAGCTGAAGGTCTCATTGTTCTGGCTTGGCGTGTGATTCCAACCCATGTCGATGCACTGGGTGAAATTGCCTTGCAATCGATGCCGGCATTTGAACAGATTATTGTCAATTGCCCGATGGGCGTGACCGAGGTTGAATTTAACCGTAAGTTATTCCTGGCGCGTCGTCGTGCAGAACAATTGCTGCTGAATGACACCTCATTCTATGTCACCACCTTATGTTCAACGGTCATCAGCTATAAAGGCTTGATGATGCCGGAAGCGATTGCAGACTTTTATACCGATCTGGCTGATGAACGTCTAGAATCACATATCGTGGTGTTCCATCAGCGTTTCTCGACCAATACTTTGCCACGCTGGCCGTTGGCACAGCCGTTCCGTTATCTGGCGCACAATGGTGAAATCAACACCATTACGGCCAACCGTAACTGGGCCATGGCGCGTGTGCCAAAATTTGAAAATCCGTTATTGCCGAGTTTAACTGAACTGAAACCGATTGTGAATCGTACCGGTTCGGATTCTTCAAGCCTGGATAATATGCTGGAGATTCTGGTCGGTGGTGGTATGGATCTGTTCCGTGCCTTACGTATGCTGGTTCCGCCTGCGTGGCAGAACGTGGAAACGCTTGATGCGGACTTGCGTGCTTTCTATGAATTTAACTCAAAACATATGGAAGCCTGGGATGGCCCGGCAGGTCTGGTGATTCAGGATGGCCGTCATGCGATTTGTATGCTGGATCGTAACGGTCTGCGTCCGGCACGTTGGGTGATTACCAAAAATGGTTATATCACGCTAGCGTCGGAAATTGGGGTCTGGGGTTATCAACCTGAAGATGTGATTTCTAAAGGACGTGTTGGCCCCGGCCAAATGCTGGTGATCGATACGCAAACCGGCAAGATACTGGATACGCAAGATGTGAATCATCATCTAAAACGTATGCGTCCATACCGTGAATGGTTACGTGAAAATTCTGTGCGTTTGCAAGGTAGCCCCGAGCTGGAAGAATATTTATGTGATCAAGGCTTAAAAGGCGATGGCCTGAAAGCGGCACAGAAAATGTTCATGGTAACCTTTGAAGAACGTGACCAGTTATTGCGTCCAATCGCGGAAAGTGGTCAGGAAGCTGTGGGATCGATGGGCGATGATACGCCCATGGCAGTATTGTCACGTCAGGTGCGCCATGTGTCGGATTATTTCCGTCAGCAGTTTGCGCAGGTGACCAACCCGCCAATTGATCCACTGCGTGAATCGATCGTGATGTCACTGGAAACCTGTTTAGGCCGTGAACAAAACGTGTTTGAACAGGGGCCTGAACATGCTGACCGTCTGATTATTTCCAGTCCGGTCCTTTCAAACTCGAAAATGCATCAAATCCGTACCTTGGGGCGTAAAGGTTACGAAATTGCTGACATTGACCTGAACTATACTGAAACTGAAGGTTTACAAGCCGCAATTCTGCGTATTTGCATCGAGGCTGCACAAGCGATTCGTGATGGCAAAACTTTACTGATGCTTTCAGACAAGAAAATCCGTGAAGGCCACTTGCCAGCCAATGCCTTTATGGTGACCGGTGCGGTGCATCATTACTTGATTAATACCGGTTTGCGTACCGATGCCAACCTGATTGTTGAAACCGGTTTTGCCCGTGATCCACATCAGTTCGCAGTGCTTCTCGGCTTTGGCGCAACCGCGATTTATCCATATCTGGCTTATGACGTGATCAATGATCTGGTCGCCAAAGGCGAGCTCTTGGGTGATCCAATCTATGCACAAAACAATTTCCGTAAAGGCATTGAGAAAGGCTTACTCAAAGTTCTATCGAAAATGGGAATTTCGACGGTAGCCTCTTACCGTGGCGGTCAGTTATTTGAAGCAGTCGGTCTGTCGAATGAAGTGGTTGATACATGCTTCATTGGTGTGCCGAGTCGTATTCAGGGTGCGACCTTTGTTGACCTTGAAAATGACCAGAAACAGTTGGCCGATCTTGCCTGGAAAAACCGTAAACCCATTGATCAGGGTGGTTTGCTGAAGTTTGTCTTTGGTAAGGAATATCATGCCTTTAATCCGGATGTAATCAACTCGCTGCATAAAGCAGTGCGTTCGGGTAATTATTCCGACTTTAAAGAATATGCCGAACTGGTGAATAACCGTCCGATTGCCACCATTCGTGACCTGTTCAAACTGAAAACTGATAATTCGATTCCAGTGGATCAAGTGGAATCGGTGGAAGAAATCCTGCCGCGCTTTGACTCTGCTGGTATGTCTTTGGGTGCATTGTCGCCGGAAGCACATGAAGCGATTGCGATTGCCATGAACACCATCGGTGGTCGCTCGAACTCAGGCGAGGGCGGTGAAGATCCAGCGCGTTACGGCACCATCCGTAACTCGAAAATCAAACAAATTGCATCGGGCCGATTTGGTGTGACGCCTGCGTATTTAACATCGGCAGAAGTCCTGCAAATTAAAGTCGCGCAAGGTGCAAAACCAGGTGAAGGTGGTCAGTTGCCGGGTGGTAAAGTGAATGGTCTGATTGCCCGTTTACGTTACTCTGTACCGGGTGTCACGCTTATTTCGCCACCTCCGCATCATGACATCTATTCAATCGAAGATTTATCACAGTTGATCTTTGATTTAAAACAGGTTAACCCACAGGCGATGGTGTCCGTTAAGCTGGTTTCTGAACCCGGTGTCGGGACGATTGCGGCAGGTGTAGCAAAAGCCTATGCCGATTTCATTACCATTTCAGGTTATGACGGTGGTACAGCGGCTTCGCCACTTTCTTCAATTCATCATGCAGGTTCACCGTGGGAGCTGGGTCTTTCTGAGGCGCATCAAGCGCTTCGTGTCAACGACCTGCGTGGAAAGGTTCGCGTACAAACCGATGGTGGTTTAAAAACCGGTCTGGATGTGGTCAAAGCCGCGATTTTAGGGGCTGAAAGCTTTGGCTTTGGTTCAACGCCAATGATTGCACTCGGTTGTAAATACCTGCGTATTTGCCATTTAAATAACTGTGCAACCGGTGTGGCAACCCAGCAAGACCATTTGCGTCAAGAGCATTATATTGGCGAGCCACAAATGCTGATTAATTTCTTCACTTTTATTGCTGAAGAAACCCGTGAATGGTTGGCAGCACTGGGTGTATCGCATCTAAAAGACCTGATTGGCCGGACAGATTTATTAGAAGTCTTGCCGGGTGAGACCGCCAAGCATGCGCATCTTGATTTAAGTAAATTACTGGAATCCCATCCTGCTGCGGAAGGTAAAGCGCAGTATTGCCAAGTTCAAGGCAATGCGCCATTTGATAAAGGGATTCTGGCAGAGAAAATGGTGGCGGAAATCCTGCCTGCGATTGAAGCCGGAACAGGCGGTGAGTATCACTTCTCGATTGGTAACTGTGACCGTTCGATTGGTGCGCGTTTATCCGGTGAAATTGCCCGCCGTTATGGCAACCTGAGCATGGAAAATCATCCGGTGAAAGTACACCTGAACGGTACTGCAGGTCAGTCGCTCGGTGTCTGGAACGCCGGTGGTCTGCACATCAGCCTTGAAGGCGATGCCAATGACTATGTCGGTAAAGGCATGGCCGGTGGTCGCATTTCGATCTTCCCGCCAAAAGGTTCACCATTCCAGACCCAAAATACCGCGATCATTGGTAACACCTGTCTCTATGGTGCCACTGGCGGTAAGTTATATGCAGCGGGTACGGCAGGCGAGCGTTTCGCGGTGCGTAACTCGGGCGCATTTGCGGTCATCGAAGGTGCCGGCGATCACTGCTGTGAATATATGACCGGTGGGATCGTGACCGTACTGGGTAAAGTCGGACACAACTTCGGTGCGGGTATGACCGGTGGTTTTGCTTATGTACTTGATCTGGATAATGACTTCGTTGATCATTATAACCATGAACTGATTGAGCTGAATCGTATTTCCACCGAAGCGATGGAAGAGCACAAAGCCTTTCTGGGTCGTATCCTGGATGAACATATTAAAGAAACCGGTAGTGCTTGGGCGTACAAGATCCGCCACGAGTTTGATTTCTACAGCCGCAAGTTCTGGTTGGTAAAACCGAAAGCAGCCAACTTGCAAACGCTGTTAAAAACAACTCAAGCTGATCCACAATAATTCCACGACGAACAGATATAAAGCCAGATGTAAGGCAACTGTGAACCCCTTACATCTAGCCACGGAGAGAGACATGGCAGAACGCCTGAGTAATGACTTTCAATTTCTGGATGTCGCACGCCAAGATCCAGAGAAAAAAGAGCTTGATGTCCGCAAAGCAGAATTTGTGGAAATTTATAAACCGTTTACTGCGGAAATCGCTGCCAATCAGACCCATCGTTGTCTCGGTTGTGGTAACCCGTATTGTGAATGGAAATGTCCGGTACATAACTACATTCCGAACTGGTTGAAACTGGTGGCTGAAGGACGTCTGTTCCAGGCAGCGGAACTGTGCCACCAGACCAATACCTTGCCGGAAGTCTGTGGTCGTGTTTGTCCGCAAGACCGTTTATGTGAAGGAGCTTGTACCCTGAACGACGGTTTCGGTGCAGTCACCATTGGCAATGCTGAAAAATATATCAATGACACCGCCTTTGCTTTGGGCTGGCGTCCGGATATGTCTAATGTGAAGTGGACCAATAAAAAAGTCGCGATTATTGGTGCAGGTCCTGCCGGACTTGGCTGTGCGGATATTTTGGTTCGTGCCGGCGTAAAGCCAGTCGTGTTTGACAAACGTCCGGAAATTGGTGGTCTTTTAACATTTGGTATTCCAGAATTTAAAATGGAAAAAGATGTGATGAAACGCCGCCGTGAAATTTTCACCGGCATGGGCGTGGAATTCCGTCTCAACACTGAAATTGGCACCGATGTCACGATTGACCAGTTACTTAATGATTATGATGCGGTATTCATGGGCATGGGCACCTATACCTACATGAAAGGTGGTTTTGCCGGCGAAGACCTGGATGGTGTTGTTGATGCACTGGACTTCCTGATTGCCAATGTCAACCGTACTCAAGGCTGGGAAAAAGATCCGGCTGAATATATCAGCGTACAAGGCAAAAAAGTCATTGTGCTGGGCGGTGGTGATACAGCGATGGACTGTAACCGGACTTCGATTCGTCAAGGTGCTGAGACAGTAACTTGTGCTTATCGTCGTGATGAAGAAAACATGCCGGGTTCACGTCGTGAAGTACAAAATGCACGTGAAGAAGGGGTAGAATTTCAATTCAACCGTCAGCCAATCGAGATTGTTGGTGAAAATGGCAAAGTGACTGGGGTGAAATTTATTACTACTCAGCTAGGTGAGCCAGATAGCCGTGGTCGCCGTAGTCCAGAGCCGATTCCGGGTTCAGAAGAAATTCTTCCGGCGGATGCAGTCCTGCTTGCTTTCGGTTTCCGTACTAGTCCAGCAGATTGGTTCACCGATGTAGAAATTAATCTGGATGGTTCAGGTCGTGTCGTTGCTGCTGAACAACAGCAATATAAGTTCCAGACTTCAAATCCAAAAATCTTTGCCGGTGGTGACATGGTGCGCGGTTCTGACCTGGTGGTTACTGCGATCTGGGAAGGCCGTCAGGCTGCAGAAGGAATTCTGGATTATCTGAATATCTAATCGTTAACCAGCAACGCATATTATTCAAGAAAACCCGCTTCGGCGGGTTTTTTGTTTTTAAGTCTGATCCAACTGAAAGACAGTCCATTAAAAAAGATTATAAAAAGTAACAAAACTTTAGAAAATACTGTTTAAAATCAAATTAATTAAATAAATATCAATAAATAATTGAGGATAAACATCATGCGTCTATTAAAACAATCTTTAATAACCCTGATGCTGGCCAGTACCTTGACCCTCACAGGATGTGGCTATAACACTTTGCAGGTGAAAGATGAGGCGGTAACTGCTTCATGGTCTGAAGTGCAAAACCAGTATCAGCGCCGTGCCGACTTGGTACCGAATCTGGTCAACGTGGTCAAAGGCTATGCTGCGCATGAAGAACAGGTATTAACCGAAGTCACTCAAGCACGTGCCAATGTCGCCGGTCTGAAAGTAGATCGAGAAGTGCTGGAAGATCCTGAATTATTCCAGCGTTATCAGGAAGCGCAGTCGCAAATGACTAGTGCCTTGTCGCGTCTTTTGGCGGTGACTGAAAATTATCCAGACCTGAAAGCCAATCAGCAGTTCCGTGATTTACAGGTACAGCTCGAAGGCACTGAAAATAGAATCGCCGTGGCACGTAACCGTTATATCACCACGGTTCAGGACTTTAATGGCTATGCGCGTCAATTCCCGCAAGTGATGACGGCAAAGGTGATTGGGATGGACACTAAACCAAACTTTAGTGCCGAGCAAAGTGCACAGAAAGCCCCGACAGTTTCATTTGATTAAGATCAAATTTTGCAAAAGAGAGAGTGGCTGCAATGAGGCATAATCTGGCGGCAAAATTCTGTGCCGGTTTGTTGATCAGTTTAAGTGCAAGTCTGAACAATCTGGCCTGGAGTGAGACCGCGACAGCAACCGATACAGAAGAAGTCATTGTGGCGCGCGAAATATTACAAAAGCCGGCTGTGACTAATTCTCAAACAGCTCCAACGGATACCGAAGTAACACCAGCCCAGCAGCCACAAATTGCCAATGATATGGCTGAAGGCCAGATACAGCGTGATTTACCCAGTCTGAATGAACCGGTGATTGATCAGGCGAATTTACTTAGTCCAGCTGAAAAACAGGCGATTAGTCAACGCATTTTAAACTTGCATAATGCCGGTAAAGGCCAGATTGGTGTCGTGATTGTTCCGACCACGGGGCAGGAAGATATTTTTGATTATTCCATGCGCGTGGCTGACGCCTGGCAGCTCGGTTCAGCCAAACGCGATAATGGTTTATTGATGACGATTGCCATCAATGATCGCCGTATTCAGATCCTGACCGGTTATGGTCTGGAAGGTGTACTGCCCGATATCGTGGCAGGCCGGATTATCAATGACAAGATCACGCCGTATTTTAAACAGGCTCAATATGCTCAGGGGATCGACTCAGGACTGGCTGAAATAGAACGGATTTTAAATCTTGATCCTGAAATTGCAGCACAGGCAGCTGATGAACTAAAAGAGCGTCAGGAACAGGCTTATCAGGCACAAAAAGCCAGTAAGGCAACGTTCAGTAGCGTGCTGTTTATTATTGTGGCTGGTGTCGTCGGCTCCATGATTTTTGGCAGAAAACTCAGCGCTGCAACTGCCGCAGTTGCAGGCACAGCTGCCGGTCTGGTCAATGGCATGGGTTTAATTGCCAGTTTAATGATTGGTGCTGGGGTATTCTTTTTACTGGTCACCTCGCTTGCACAGTTGATTTTACATGCCTTTATGGCAGGTGGTGGCCGTGGCGGTAGTGGTCGTGGTGGTTTTGGGGGCGGCGGCTTCGGCGGTGGCGGTGGTGGATTTGGTGGGGGAGGAGCATCAGGCTCATGGTAACAACGACAGATACGACAGAAATTGTCACGCGACCGAAGCTGGAAGAGCATGCGCAGCCGAGCTTTAAGCGCTGGCTCAAGCATTTCTTTTATATGCCGGCAACCAAGCGTTTTTTTTCCAAGCAGGATCAGCATGCGATTGCAGTGGCGGTGGAAGAAGCTGAGCATGGGCATGTGGGGGAGATTCAGGTGGTGATTGAAGGCTGTCTGCCTTCACGATCTGCCTATTATCAGGATACTTTATGTCGTGCTCGACAGTTATTTGCTGAACTTGGGGTTTGGGATACTGAATATAATAGTGGGGTATTACTCTATTTGAACCTCTGCGAGCATAAGGTTGAAATTGTGATTGATCGGGGAATTAAAAATGCAACGACCCAGCAAGTCTGGGATGAAATCTGTCAAAGCATTATTCAAAATCTGGTTCAGCAGAGGTTTAAAGAAGGTGTCATTGAAGGTGTAAAACAGATTGGAGAAGTATTGGATCAATACTATGATCGGGAAATAACAGATTTAGAAAATGAGTTAGGGAATAAACCGATTATCCTGGGGTGATTTTAGTCAACTAACTGACAATTTTTGTCAGTTAGTTGCACAAAATAAAACACTATAGTTACAAAAATAAAAATATTTTTTTAAAGTGCTGTTTTTTCTCTCAATTTTATTATAATAAAACTTGGCACGCTTAGTGCTAAATATAAAATTAAGCTAAATGAGCTTTTTCTTTAGGCTTATAAATAAACAAAAAACATTTGTGGAGAATGTTATGAATACAGTACAAAAGGGTTTTACCCTTATTGAATTAATGATTGTTGTAGCAATTATCGGTATTTTGGCTGCAGTTGCGATTCCTGCTTATCAAAACTATACAGTACGTGCAAAAGTAACTGAAATGGTTACAGCTGGTTCAAGTTCTAAAGCATCTGTATCAGAAGGTTACACTAGCAATGGTATGACGGGTGTTAAAGCAGCTGCTGATTCTTTGGCTGCTGAACAGGCTGCAGGTACAATTGCTTCTAAATATGTCAAATCTGTAGTGATTGAGGATACAACAGGAATTATTACTGTTGAATCGGGAGCTGCTGCAACATCTGGTTTACCTGCGGATGCAGCAGAAAAAACTATTGTATTTACTCCATTTATTAATGCAGTTGCATTAGCGACATCTACTGTTGGTGGAACAATTGATTGGGCTTGTTCATCAACAGCAACAGCAACAGCAACAGCTCGTGGTCTAACAGTAGCCGCTGGTACTATGCCAGATAAATATGTACCTTCTGAATGCCGTTAATTTTTAGTTTTTGACTAGAAGTTAAATAAAAGACTGGTTCGCCAGTCTTTTTTATTTAATTATTTTAAAATAAATAGGAGAAAAAAATAATAAGGAATTATATCTATATCAGGGGCTAAATTTTGAAATTACAACCATTTCTGAAGCCAATTCTGTTGAAGGTAGTGACTTAATTGTTGTTTTAAAACATAGTGAAAAACTATTAGAGTTTTATCATGCTCACTTTGAAGTTGTAGGAGATTTTAAAACCAAAATAAAGCTGATTTAGAAGATCTTTTGTATAACATTGCAAAATCTAAAATTAAATCAAGGTTTCTTGAAAAGGTAAGTACACAGTAGTAAGGTTGTAATTTGGTCATGTCTAAACGTCTTAAATTTTTTCTAAGTCATTTATCGCTTTCATTTGTTATCTCTCTCATTGTGGTTGGTGATAATATCAGACTTAAAAGCGATTATCTGAAGAACCCTTCAATGTGGGTTGAAGAGCCTTAGCTTAATCGCTTTGAAATGCTTATTGGAGAGATGCTTATGTATAAAGAGCCT
>NZ_VPEU01000050.1:0-14698 GCF_013416975.1 Acinetobacter sp. YH18001
CTTCTGGACCAAGCTGCAAAGCGATGATGATATCTGTATTTTTGACCGTTCCTGGTATGGGCGGGTGCTGGTAGAGCGGATAGAAGGTTTTGCCAGTGCCGCAGAATGGCAACGTGCGTATGCGGAAATTAACCGTTTTGAGCAAAGTCTGGTCAAGCATCAAACCGTGGTGATCAAACTGTGGCTGGCCATTTCCAAAGATGAACAGGCCGCACGTTTCAAGGCACGCGAAGATACACCGCATAAGCGTTTTAAAATTACTGAGGATGACTGGCGTAACCGGGAACGTTGGGAGGATTATCTGAAAGCGGCAGCCGACATGTTTGAACGTAGCTCGACCGATTATGCGCCTTGGCATATTATTGCGACCGATGATAAAAATACCGCACGGGTCGAGGTGTTAAAGGCCATTTTAAAACAGCTTCAGGCAGAATAATCTGCCTGAAGTAGCACGGGCTCAGCTGTTTAAAATATTGAGCTCAAATGTGCTTAACCTTGAGCGACCTGTTTTTGCTGGATATTTTTAGCCGCACGGTAGCATTCCTCGACATGGGCTTCGGCAATTTTTTTCATGACAAAATAGCCCAGACTGGCGGCAATCAATTGACCACCCAGGGGAATGAATTTTGTCACTTGCTTTGTGATCACTTTCGCTGCAACATTGTTCAAAGATTTTTTGACAGCAGTTCGCGCGACCACCAGACCAGAAAATTCTACGCCGCGTTTACGCAGCTCATTCCAGTGCACCTGACGGGTTTTGGGATCATAGACACTGATCTGATCAGGCGCCAGTCCGAAGCGGGCATTGATCTCGGGAATCAATTGCGACAAGATGCCGATGTCAATGACGACATCCATAAACGGCACTGGAATAATGGCGGCACCCGCAGAATAGTAGGCACGTTTTTTGGTGAGTTCCAGGCACTCGGCACGAATTTGTTCCAAATCTAAGCTTGGATCGATACGTTCAGGAATTTTATCTAATTTCATGGGCACTACCTAAGCTCTATGTTGTTTTTTTCTATGCAAGCATCATTAAGATGCTTTTTTCAAAGAAATTTTTCGACTGAAGTGTGATTTTAAAGTGTCATACAGCGCTCGAGATGTATAGTAACTAATCTTTATCATTTTGTAGTAAAACTAGTTCAGCAGTTCAGGGGAAACGATGGCAATCCATGTTATTCAGAGTCAACGCATTGATGTGCTTTTGGATAGTATGCTGCGTATTGTCAATCAAACTGCCCGGCATCCGTTTGAAGTGTTACAGCCCCGGCATTTTATTGTGCCGTCTCCGGCCGTAGAAAGCTGGTTGACTCAAAAAATTGCCGAGAAGAAAGGCATCAGTGCCAATAGCCAGTTCCATCACCGGATTCGTGCCTTTCAGTGGACGTCTTATCAGTGGGTGCTGAATGCGCCTAAAGAAGTCGAACAGGTTCGAGAAGCCAATATTCCGCGTATTATCATCAAATGGCGCGTGTTTCAGGCACTGCGTAAATGTATTCTGCCAGAACATATTCCCTTAGACGTCGATCATCCGCTGTATTCAATTGTAAAGCGGATTTACGACAGTGCCGACCGGCTGGAGCAGGGCACGGAAAAACAGCTGAAAAAACAGAGCATGCTGTACTGGGTGGCCGAGCAGGTATCGCGCCTGTTCAGCCATTATATGGATTATCGCGGTTATTGTGCACGTAACTGTCCACCGCAAAGCTGCAGCTGCCCGACCAACTGGCTAGAGGCCTGGGGACAGGATATTGCGCTGGATATCGAGCAGATGATTTATAGTCCCAAAGATGAAAATGGTCACGAAATGCAGGTGGCCGATTTCGTCAAAATTCAGGCGCGTGAGCTGGAAGCCTGGCAACGCTGGTTGTGGCAGCATGTATTTCAGGAGGATTATGCCAAAATTCTGGAGATTGAGCGCCTGTATTGGGAACGGCTGGAGAATCCGGAAACACGAAGCGAAGCCCTGAAACGCTTGCCGGCACAGATAGTGGTATTTAGCCTGCTGGAACTTCCGCCCAGCCAGCTGGACTTTTTACGCCGGCTGGGGCAATACATAGACATTTATATCTTTCATTTTAACCCCTCGCAGGAATACTGGGCCGACAGTGTCGATCCGGACTGGAAAGCCAAATTTGATCTGCAACGGGAAGAGCGCTTTATTCAGCGCTTTGAAAAAACTCGCCAACGTAAACCGAATGATGCTGAACTGAAAGAATTTCGAATCAAGCAGCTTAACTTTAATGCCGAAGATCGTGAATCGCGGCATCCGCTGTTGACCCGATTTGGCAAGCAGGCGCGGGATCATTTCTCTTTACTCTCCAAACTGTCTTCTGGAGAAGAAGGTCTCTGGGCCGATGTTTTTGTCGATGACTATCAGGACAAGCTGCTGGCAAAAATCCAGTCAGATATTTTATATTTACTCGAACCTGAACAGCATCAATATGCTTTAAGTCCGGCCGATGATTCGGTGCAGATTCATGTCTGTCATTCCTCGTTGCGTCAGCTGGAAGTACTCAAAGAACAGCTCATTCACTGGCTGGCACAAGGCACGGAACAGCAGCCACGGCAACCGAGCGACATTCTGGTGCTGAGTCCGAATCTGAAAGAACTGGAACCGGCGATTCGCAGTGTCTTTGCCCCGCCACCACGTGAGCGTGAGATCGGCAGCCAACGGTTGCAGAAAGATAACCTGTATTTACCGATCCAGATTGCCGGGGTGTCGCGTCTGGATGTTAGCAATGCCTGGCGCGCGGTACTGGGCCGGATCCAGTGGGTACGTCGCCGTTTCAGTATTGAGGACTTTGCCGACTGGCTCAGCCTGAATGCCACCCAGCAACGTTATGCTCTGGACTATAGTCAGGTAGAACGGATGTTGCAGTTGCTGACGGAGGCTGGCTTCAAGCGCGGTCTGGACCAGCAGCATTTACAGCAAAGCCTGAGCGCAGGCGATGATGATTACCGTTTTAGTTTTAAATTCGCGCTAGACCGTCTGGCTTTGGGCCTGGCCATTCCTGAACATACAATGTTTGAGGATACCTTGAGTTATGCCAAGGTTCTGACCAGTGATTTCCCGTTGATTTCAACCCTGATCCAGATTTATCAGGATCTGGTGCAGCGCCGTGACTGGCTGACTTTGCATGAGACCGGACAGCGCACACCGGTGAAAACCTGGCTGGAATATTTGCGGGCTGACCTGAATGAATTTCGTGATGCCGGGGTGGAATCGCTCAAAACTGTTGCCGAGATTATCGACAAGCAGATGCGGATGCTGACCCTGGCTGATTATCATGAGCAGGATGATTCACATGCCAGTCAGGAGCTGGTGGCACTGAGTTTGCCTTTGCCTTATGTGCTGGAAGAAATTCAGAATACGCTAGAAATGCAGCTGGATCAGGCCGAACCAACCGGACAGATCACTTTTAGCCAGATTGGCCAGATCCGGCCACTCCCTTATCAGCTGGTGGTGATGCTGAATCTGGATAGCGGTAAGTTTCCGAGCCGGAATCAGCAGGTGCCGTTTGATCTGATGCGCAGCCTGAAGCCGCAACTCGGCGATCGTTCGCGTCTGGATGATGAGCAGGGTGCTTTTCTGGATGCCTTACTATTGGCGCAGGATAATTTATGGCTGTTTTATAATGGCTTTGATCTGGACGATGGCGAGGCCCGAGATCCATCCACTGCCTTGCAGGAACTGATTCAGCATATCGCATTCATCTGTCAGTCGGAACAGCCGGATGCCGAAGTCGATCCTGTGGTGGAAATCAATGGTCTGTCAGTCGCCCAACATATCCAGCAGCTTTATCATGTACATCCCTTGCAGCCTTTTGATCCAGCCGGATTTGCAGATGCGCAAACACCGCGTTATCGGGATCAGTGGTTTGCGGTGGCAGAATATATCCGAAGTGCCGAAGGCAAGCGCAGCAGCTGGATCAATGCGCATTATCCGGCAGTTGAACAAAAAGAACTACGGGTGCTGAAAGGGGATGAGTGGATTCGGGACATGATTTTCCCGGCACGTTTATTTCTGAAAAGTGTCGGAATTTCCACAATTCGCTATGCAGATTTGCCGAGTTCCCGTGAGCCCTTGTTATTAAACAAGCTGGAACAATATCAGGTGCGGGATTTTCTATTACAACAAGATCAGCAGATTGAGCCGAGCTTGATGCTAGACCGTTTGCCAGTAGGCAAAACCCAGCAAGCCACCTGGCTCAGCAGTCAGCAGGAACAGCAGTTGTTGCAAGAACGTTTGCTACAGCTCGGCAAAGAACTGACGCCGGTGACCCAGCAATCCCTGCAATTTAGTCCTGAACTGATCATTCATATCAGCGTACCACAAGCCTCGCACAGCAGTTACTGGTTAAGTCTGCAATCTTCTTCGGCCTCGGAAAAACGCCGTGCCCAGATCTGGCTGGAATATCTGTTATGGCTGGCTTACTTAAATGATGATGCACGCTCACCAGAACTGGAACGTATTGTGATTTTCAGTAATAAAACCCTGAAGTTTTCCGGATTGAGTTCGAGTAAAGCGCGAGAATATTTACAGTTCTGGTTCAAAGCCTGGGAAATTGGTCAAAAGCAGCCACTGGTGTTGCCGGCAGAATTATTGATGAAAAAAGAGTGGCAGTGGGCCGAAAATGAACAGGGCAAAATGACCATTGTGGAAATGCCGGAACTGCTAAAAGCCTGGAACAATAGCTATGAAAGTGCCAAGCCTTTGGCTTCGGATGAATCCAGCCTGTTGCATCAGGACTGGCAGTTTATTTTGCAGGATCAGGACCCGGATCTGGCCTTGCAGCGCTGCTGTCATGATTTCGCCCATGCTCTGTATGCGCCGATTCACCAACATCTGGAATGGGTGAAATAGCAATATGACCGTGTTAAAGCAGCAGATGCAAAAAGCCATTTCTACCAATCCGATTCAGGACATGACGTTCCGGGGCTTACACTGGATTGAGGCCTCGGCAGGCACCGGCAAGACCTATACTTTATCCAGTTTGATGGTGCGAATTTTTCTGGATCAGTATTATCCGCATCAGGTGATTGCAACCACCTTTACCCGTAAGGCAACGGCCGAACTGAAAAACCGGGTACGGCTGCGGGTCGAAGAAACTTTGGCCTATATCCAGCGTCATCAGCAGCTCAATTCTGTGGAAATTGCAGCGAAGATTCAGAGCGAAACTGATCCTTTATTTCAGCAGGTGTTGAAAGATTATGGTACACGGATGGACTATGCCCGTCGCCGTTTGCGTCTGGTACTGAACCAGCTGGATGAACTGTTTGTCGGGACGCTGGACAGCTTTAGCCAGAAACTTTTACGTGAATTTGCCTTTGAAAGTGGCAAGATTGAACGTGCTGAACTGACCGAAGATCAGGATTTATATATCCAGCAACTGATTCATGATGTGCTGCGTGACTGGATTCAGCAGCAGCCCCAATATATGGTCAATCATCTGTATGTGCAGAATCTGCTGAAACCGGTCGAGCATTATACCGGGCTGGTTCGGGATGCCCTGAATTTTAGCAATCAGCAATTCCAGAAGGTCGAGCCGGCTGAATGTGATCTAGGTAAATTAGAAGCCTGTATTACCCAATTATTGAATATTCATGAGCATGATCTCGAAGTCATGCGGCGCTATTGTCAGGAAAGTCCAAAGTATTTTCACAAGAGTTTTTTGACCAAGTTAACCGACGTTTGTGAAAACTTTATGACCTGGAGCGCAGCCCTAAAAACTCAGGGTGGCATGAGTTTCTTTGATGCGGAATTGCAACCGATTTTACTGAATCTGTGCCATTTACGCCGTAAAAAAACTGATTTCCAGCCGACCACTCAGGTTTTTAACAAGAGCTGTCCGGAAGCGGAGCAGCAGCTGATTTTGCAACACAGCCTGATTGTGGCAATTGATGCACTGTGTGAGGTCAAACAGGATCTGGATGAGCAGTTGAAGCAGCTCACGACCTATCTGGAATTTCATATTATTCAAAGTGTGCAAACTCGTTTGCCGCAAACCCTGCAACAGCAGGGTGAAACGACTTTTTCCCAGCAAATCCGCACACTGGCAGAAGCACTGCAAGGACAACAAGGCCAGCGCTTTGCCCAGTTTGTACAGGCACGTTATCCGCTGATTCTGGTGGATGAATTTCAGGACACCAATCAGGATCAGGATGACCTGCTGGCCAAGATCTGGCGGGATGCCAGCCGGGTTCAATCCGGCTGCATGATTATGGTCGGCGATCCGAAACAGGCGATTTATGGTTTCCGTGGTGGCGACATGCTGACCTATAACAAGGCACATGCTGACGTGCGGCAGAAGCAGGGCCGCGAATATACCCTGATGCAGAACCATCGTTCGGTCAAAGCGCTGGTCGAAGTGGTCGATGCTTTATTTCAATGCCAGATGGATTTTGGTGAACAGGTGCAGTACACCCTGATTCAGGCCGGTAGTCGGCCACATCCGGATCTCATCGATAGCGCTGTCTGCAATCCGCAGCCCTTACGCTGGATTCAGTTGGGTGAGTCGGATGTAGAAGCCGATCAGGTGGCCTGGAAAATCCGTGCACTCCTCAATCAGTCTGCTCAACAGCAGTTATATTTTCAGCAGCAGAACAGTATTCAAAGCCTGAAAGCCGATGATATTACAGTGCTAGGGTTTGGACATTTTGCCCTTGAGCAGGTCAAGCAGCGCCTACAGCGTATGGGTATTCCTTGTTATAAAGAGTCCAAACAAAGTGTTTTTGCCAGTGCTATTGCGCAGGATGTCGCGGCAGTATTGACGGCGATCATGGATCCTTTCAATGAGGCCAAGGTCAAGCGGGCTTTACTAACCCGTCTGCTAGGTTTCAATCTGAAAAAACTGATTGATTTGCAAAGCCAGAGTGAAGGCCTCAGTCGCTATATTGCCGATCTGGATATAATTCGGGAAATGTGGTTTGAGAAAGGCTTTTTGACCGCATGGAATTATGCACTGAACCTGTTTCAGGTCTGGACCAATCTGGTGGCCAGTCAAAGTCTGGACAATGAGCGGGTGGTGGTCAATTTGCGCCATCTGACCGAGATGCTGAGTCAGCAAAGCGAATATTATCAGGGGGCGCAAAAACTCTATCACTGGTATTTGCGCCAGCTCCAGTCGCCTTCAGGCAAGGACAGCGAAAAGGAACGTAAGCTGTCTGGGGATCATGGGGTGCAGCTGATGACCATTCATGCCTCCAAAGGGCTGGAATTTAAAGTGGTGTTTTTATTGGGAGCAGATGCTGCTTTTGATGTGAATAAAGGCAATCTGAATTTTTCCCTGTCTGTGTCTGAACAGGACAACATTCTGGAACAATCCCGGGTGATTGCAGTCAATCACAAGAATTTACATGAGCAGGCGATTCTGCAGAATGCAGCGCGTAATGCTGCCGAAAACCACCGGCTCTGGTATGTGGCGCTGACCCGTGCCAGTCACCGGGTATATGCCATGCTGCAGGACCAGAACGCACAGTCCGATTCCGGGCTGGCCTTCTGGCGTGGTCAGGGAGATCAACTGTTTCGACATGCTTTAAGTCTGGTCGAGCCGCCTCTGTCTCAGGAACCACCGCGTCTGGTCGAGCAGTTGAACCATCATCAGATTGACATGCGGGCGCAACCTTTGCCAGAGCGGCAGTTTTATCCACGCACCAAAACCAGTTTTACCGCATTGTCGCAACACCAGTCACATGCGCCAGTTTTGCAGGATGATCTGGTCAATGCACAGGAACACCCGGATAGTGCAGCGGATGAAATCAATCTGAATGCTTTAGCAGATCAGCCGGCTGTCACACCGCTAGACTGGATCAAGCTGAATTTCCCCAAAGGTACGGTGGCCGGAACTTTCTTGCACAGTATTTTTGAACATATCAATTTTCAGGATAGCAGTTACTGGAATCTGGAAATTCGCCGTCGTTTTAAAAATACTGCACCGCAAATCTGGCAGGAGCTAAAAGAAAAATTCGAACAGGCCTTTCAACTGCGTACTGTGCTGGAGCAGACCTTTGCGCCGCATTATCAGGCCGCAGCGGTGAATCTGCGTAGCCTGTTTCAAGCCGCAGCGCAGGCAAATTTCAAAGCAGATGAGTTGCAACAGAGTATGCAACGCGTTTTGTCCAGCCTGAACTATAAATTGCTGAGCGGCATTCGCCTGCATGATCAGAGCGAAGCTTATCGTCAACAATGGCGACAGTTATTTCAATCGGCACAGCAAGACCGATCAGCCTTGATGCTCTTTTTAAGTCAGTTTGAGCGTTATTTCACCGAGCTGGATGATGACAGCTTTATCCTGTTTTTTGAACAGGAAATGGCCCAGATTGCACACCTTGCAAGTCCTGAACAGCTCAATGTCGAAAGCATATTCCAGACTGCTTTAGATGGATTGCTTGATGAAATTAGGGAAGATATTTTACTCAATCTGATGCATGACTGGGTGCATGACATTCTGGTTACTCCGATTCAGGCAGATTTTGTTTTGGCACAACTGGGTGATCAACAGTATCTGTCAGAATTTCCTTTTTATCTGTCCTTGACCGATGCGCCTTTGCAGATCCGGCAAATCCATCAGCTTTTTCTCGAACATGACATGGTCATGAGCGATTTTAATGAGGCCAAATCGGCACGTTATCTGACCGGTTCCATCGATCTGGTGTATTTTGATGGTCAGCGTTACCATATTGCCGATTATAAAAGTAACTTTCTCGGCCCAGATCAACAGCATTATACCGCTGAGGCGATTCAGCAGAATATGAGCCAGTCCAGTTACTGGTTGCAGGCAGCCTTGTATCTGGTGGCCCTGCATCGTTATCTGAACGCAAATATGCAGGCGTATTCAATGCAGCAGCATCTGGGCGGCGCAAGCTATTTATATTTACGCGGTATGCACGGGCAGATGGAACAAGGTGTATATCACTGGCAACCAGACATCGAATTCGTTGAAAAACTGGATCAGATTTTGGGTTATTTTGAGCAGAAAAAAACAGCATAATTTTGCTGCCTGATAAAATATATAGAGATTAAACAGAAAATTATCCTGTGGATAACTTTGAGGATAACTGTGTGGAAAATGAGCAGAATCACGTGTCGCAACAAAACGCCAGTTTGATGGCCTGGATTGACTATTTATGTCAGCCTCCATTTAGCTCGGCTACATTTGATCCGGCAGCAAAATTACTGATTCAGCAATTGCTTGAGGCGATGCAGGCCGGCGATAGCTGCATTGAAGCGCTCCCTCAACAAATGGCATTATTGCATAATCTGGTGCGTGATCATGCTCAGCAAGGCACGGGTATTGCCCCCTTGGTGTTTGAAGATCAGCATTTATATCTGTACCGCTACTGGCAGCTGGAACAGGCAGTGGCAACGCATATAGCACGAATCAAGACCCAGTCTATTGTAGCCCTGGAGTTAACAGCACGTGACCGCAGTCTGCTCTCAGATCCACAGCAGCAAAAAGCCCTGCAAATGGTGGCAGAGCAAGCCTTCAGTATTATTACTGGCGGGCCGGGAACTGGTAAAACTTATACGCTGGCGCATATTATTGCAGTTTTATATGACGCGCTGCCGAATATCCGGATTGCCATGGCCGCGCCGACCGGAAAGGCTGCACAGCGGATGAAAGAAGCGCTGCAAAAAGCCTTACAGACTGAAGTTTTGCAGCAGTTTGAAATAGTTGCACTACAACAGTTACAACCCGTGACCCTGCATCGTTTATTGGGATTGGGCACGCGCGAACAGCCACGTTTTCATGCCAAACAGCCTTTGCCCTATGACGTAATTGTGGTCGATGAAGCCTCGATGCTGGATTTAAGTCTGTCACAGATGTTGCTGGCCGCTGTGCCATCTCAGGCACGTCTGATTTTACTTGGCGATGCAGATCAGTTGGCTTCTGTGGATGTCGGTACCGTTCTGGCAGATCTGCAACAGGTTGCGACTTTGCAGGATAATCGGGTCAACTTAATCACCACACGACGTTTTAAAGCAGGGGCCAAGATTGGGGCAATGGCTGATTTTATTCAGCAGCAGCATGAAGCTGCCAATGTCCTGCAAAAATTTGAGCAGCAGATTGTCACTGCCAGTGAATTACAAGCCATCACCTTGGATCAGGTTGAGATTGACCAGCTCCAGTTGCAATATTTAGCGCCTGGTGCTGAACAGACGGCCACTACATTGAATCAATATTATGATCAGTTGATGTATGGTTATCAGGCCTATACACAGGCTGTCAAAAATAAGCAAGGCTTAGATGATTTCGAGCAATATGTACAACAGGTGGTGAGATCATTTGATGATTACCGTATTTTAACTGCGATTCGTTCTGGTGATCTGGGCTTGTTCAAAATCAATCTACAGATTGAACAACGCTTTTTAGCCGCTCAAGGTCAACTGAAGCAGGGTGACTGGTATGTCGGGCGGCCGGTCATGATGACCTATAACGATTATCAACTGGGTTTATCCAATGGTGATATTGGCATCTGTTTTTTACGTGAGCAGTCTGGTCAGTGCCAGTTTGAAGTCTATTTTTCGAGTCTGGAAAAATGGGTCTTAGCCACCCGTTTGCCAAAGAGTATAGAAACCGCTTTTGCACTGACCATTCACAAATCTCAAGGTTCAGAATTTGCACATACCGCAGTGGTGCTGGATCAATATGCGCAAAATCTATTAAGTAAAGAGTTGATTTATACTGCAATTACCCGTGCTAAAAAAGTGGTCAGTTTATTGGTAGATTGTGACGCTTTTACACAAGCCTTATGCGTACGAACCACACGTAAAAGTGGTTTAAGTCAAAAAATACTTGAACAATCTACTAGTTTATTGGCAAAAAATAATCAGATCTTGTAGGTAAAAGCTTACACGGATTCAAGAAATTGCCGCATGGAGCTTTTACTCAGTTTTTGAGAAGATTGGTCATACAAAATAACTCAACACGGAAAGTTGAGCATAATCGTATAATTATAAAAAGAATGTCAGTAGACAGCGAACTTACAGTGAGGTAAGTAAAAAGAGGAAACTTACAGCCGCTAAGCCTTGTAGTTTTGGGAGAGACTACAAGGCTTTTTTATATTTAATTAATTTATATTTCAAAATACTAGATATTTACCTTAATTCTAAAGTTGGATATTGTTGTGGAATGGCTGGATTTAAGCGAATTAGGTTAAATAAAGTGGTATTAATGTAATATTATGCAACTTTTAGGCTAGTTATTGTACGAAATAGCTTACAGCAAGATACGCTAAATGCCTCTACTTGTCTTTGTAGAATATGGCAAAATCTACCACACAAGGAAGGTGATTTTTCAACAGGATGTTTGAAAATAATAACAAGCGTAAAACGCTATAAAAAACACAATAAATAATAATGATAAGAGAAAGAACTACAGCGCCAAAAAGCCCGACTAAACTCGGGCTTTTTTTTATCTATTTTTTATTCAGACAGACGACGGTACATTAAAACAATAGAAAAAGCGTTCTAATTGCTTAGGTCGATTTCTCTATTTAAGTGGTCTAGATGATCTCGCTTAAAACAGTACAGATCTTGAATAACTCAGGATCAATGGACAACAGCTTCGCTTTAAATAAATCACCGATTGAAAACATTTAAAAGTGCTGATCTATTTTTGCAATTTGGCGCATTTTCCCTTAAAATATGCAACTTGCTGTAGTGATGCACGGCAGTCAAGGTTTTGAATTCTCATTACATTGATTTTTATCAAAATATATAAGCATCTCGGAGAAATCGAATGGCTTTAACTAACGCAGATCGCGCAGAGATCATTGCTAAATTCGCACGCGCTGAAAACGACACTGGTTCACCAGAAGTTCAAGTAGCTCTTTTGACTGCTCAAATCAATGACTTACAAGGTCACTTCAAAGAGCACAAACACGACCACCATAGCCGTCGCGGTCTAATCCGTATGGTTAACCAACGTCGTAAGCTGCTTGACTACCTAAATGGTAAAGACCACGGTCGTTATGTAGCATTGATCGGTGCTTTAGGTTTACGTCGTTAATTCGATTTAAACTTTATTTTCGGGTTATTGCATGCTTTGTGCTTTATTGCTGAAAACTAAAGTCGGTTTAGCTTTTGGCTAGGCCAGTGGAAGGGGCGAATGTTTCGCTCCTTCTTTGTGTTTAAAAATAGTATTTAATCTGGTGAGGTCGGCTTCTAAGCTTTGTCATTTGTTCGTCTATATGGTCGTGAATGCCAAACCTTAGGGGTCTCCACTAGAATAATTGTTCACAAGAACTAGGAAAAAATAAAACATGTCGATGTTTAATATTATTCGTAAAGAATTCCAATTCGGTCAACACAACGTGATTCTTGAAACAGGTCGCGTTGCACGTCAAGCAAACACTGTTGTGATCACCATGGGCGGCGTACAGGTTCTTGTTGCTGTTGTAGCGCAACCTAAAGCAAAAGCCGGTCAAGACTTCTTCCCATTGACTGTTAACTACCAAGAAAAGCAATATGCTGCAGGTCGTATCCCGGGTGGTTATGGTAAGCGTGAAGGCCGTCAGTCTGAAGCTGAAACTTTAATTTCACGTCTGATCGACCGTCCAATTCGTCCATTGTTCCCAGAAGGTTACTTCAACGAAATTCAAGTGACTGCGACAGTAATTTCATCTGACAAAACCATGGATGCTGACATTGCTGCAATGCTGGGTACTTCTGCTGCATTGTCGATTGCGGGTACGCCTTTCCGTGGTCCAATCGGCGGCGCGCGCGTTGGTTTGATCAACGGTGAATACATCCTGAACCCGAACCACGAACAGTTAAAAGAGTCTGATCTTGATCTGGTTGTAGCAGGTACTGAAGCTGCAGTATTGATGGTTGAATCTGAAGCGAAAGAACTTTCAGAAGACCAAATGCTGGGCGCTGTATTGTTCGGTCATGACGAAATGCAAATCGCGATTCAAGCGATCAAAGAATTTGCTGCAGCAGCTGGCGCAGTGGAGTCAACTTGGGTTGCTCCAAGCAAAAATGAAGCGCTTCTTGGTCAATTAAAAGATGCATTCGAAGCGAAAATCTCTGAAGCCTACACAATTGCTGTGAAACAAGACCGTTATGCGGCGCTTGATGCACTTCACGCAGAAGCGGTTGCTCAGTTCGTTCCTGAAGAAGATGAAACAGGTATTGCTGACGAAGTAAACGAACTCTTCGAAGATCTTAAATACCGCACGGTTCGTGACAACATCTTGTCTGGTAAGCCACGTATTGATGGTCGTGATACTAAAACTGTTCGTGCAATCGATGTACAAGTGGGCGTATTAGGTCGTGCACACGGTTCTGCATTGTTCACACGTGGTGAAACTCAGGCATTGGTTACAACAACTTTGGGTAATACCCGTGATGCGTTGATGGTTGATACCCTTGCAGGTACTAAAACTGACAACTTCATGCTTCACTACAACTTCCCTGCATACTCTGTAGGTGAAACGGGTCGTGAATCTGGTCCTAAGCGTCGTGAAATCGGTCACGGTCGTCTAGCACGTCGTGGTGTTCAAGCGGTTCTTCCTGCAGCTGACCGCTTCCCGTACGTGATCCGTATCGTATCTGACATCACAGAATCGAACGGTTCATCTTCAATGGCTTCTGTATGTGGTGCTTCTCTATCACTTATGGATGCCGGTGTTCCATTGAAAGCACCAGTTGCGGGTATCGCGATGGGTCTGGTGAAAGAAGGCGAGCGTTTCGCAGTTCTTTCTGACATCCTGGGTGATGAAGATCATCTTGGCGACATGGACTTTAAAGTCGCAGGTTCTGCAAACGGTATTACTGCACTGCAAATGGACATCAAGATCGAAGGGATTACTGAAGAGATCATGGAGTCTGCATTGAACCAGGCTTATGCCGGTCGTATGCACATTCTTAATGAGATGAACCAAGTAATTTCACGCGCTCGTCCTGAAATTTCGATGCATGCACCAACCTTCCAAGTGATCAACATCAACCCGGACAAAATCCGTGATGTAATCGGTAAAGGCGGCGCGACGATTCGTGCGATTACTGAAGAAACGAAAGCTGCAATCGATATTGAAGATAACGGTACAGTTCGCGTATTCGGTGAAACTAAAGCGGCAGCCGCTGCTGCAGTTGCTAAAATTCAAGCATTAACTGCTGAGATCGAACCAGGTACAATTTACGTGGGTAAAGTGATTCGTATCGTTGAATTCGGTGCGTTCGTGAATATTCTTCCGGGTACTGATGGCTTACTTCATATCTCTCAAATCTCGAACGAACGCATTGCGAACGTTGCAGATGTATTGAAAGAAGGTCAAGAAGTGAAGGTACAGGTTGCAGACGTTGACAACCGTGGCCGTATCAAATTGACCATGAAAGACATCGAACAAGTTTAATCATCTGAATATTCCCATGAGTTAGCTCATGGGAATGAAATATCAAAGCCCTGAGCTTGATCAAAGTGCTTACTTTGGCTGTTCAGGGCTTTTTTTATGCTTCGGAAAATCTCCGCACATCTGGCCAAAATGTTTGAATCGCCCACAGGCTGTCAACGATTGTCGCACGATCTGAGTCTGTATTAAGCAGTTGATCTTAGGTCAGGGGATCGGCTTCAGAACTTTTTAGCAGACGATAAATTTCATCTTTCAATTTTAGCTTTTTACGCTTGATCGCTTCAATATCATTGTTGATATGATTGACCGGGTCGAGTTCAAGCTGACTAATTTTCCT
>NZ_VPEU01000051.1:0-14320 GCF_013416975.1 Acinetobacter sp. YH18001
CTTGAATTTGCTGCCAGATATCATCGGTGAGAAGAGTACGTGCCATTGAAAAAATATAGAAATCAAAAGAGCTTAAAGGAGGATTTTAAGTATTTAAAACCAATTTTTCAAATGAGGACACGCCCTAGTCAATTTCTTAACTGACTGGCATTCCTCTGATGAGGGCTATTTATGCATAATTTTTTGCTTACTTTCCAATACAAAACGAACCGAAAATTTTTCCAAGCAGATCATCGGCACTAAAGTCACCGGTAATTTCCCCTAGTGCATTCTGGGCTAGACGTAAGGACTCCGCCACCAGTTCACCGGCGTTGTACACCACCAATTGTTCACGTGCTTCAGCCAAATAGAGTTGAGTGCGCTTCATTGCGTCTAAATGACGGGTACGCGCAATAAAGGTATCTTCTTCAGGCTGGAAGCCTGCATGCGCTGTAATCGCCTCTATGAGCGCTTGCACACCAGTTTCCTGCTTGGCAGAGACTGCGATATGCCGAAAACCATTCAAATCAGCAATTGCAGCTTCAGCACCAGTCAGATCACACTTATTCCCAATCAGCATCAGACGTTTTGCATCAATATGTTCAGCAAAATATTCTTGGGCCAGTTGCAGCGGATCTTCACCTTGACTTAGGTCATAGACCAGCAGTAACAAATCGGCCTGTTCGATTTCCTTGATTGCGCGGCGAATCCCTTCTTTTTCGACAATATCCCCGGTCTCACGCAAGCCTGCGGTATCCGTCAGGGTAATTGGCAAGCCATTTAAGGTGATTTTTTCATGCAGCACATCACGCGTAGTACCCGCAATATCCGTCACAATCGCACGTTCAATCCCGGCCAGCGCATTCAGTAATGAAGATTTACCGGCATTCGGTTTACCGGCAATCACCACTTGCAAACCTTCACGCAATAACTGACCTTGACGTGCTGATTGCTGAACTTGCGTGACCGCAGTCGCCACACCATCGAGCAGATTCAGAATCTTGCCATCAGCCAGAAAGTCAATTTCCTCTTCTGGAAAATCAATTGCGGCTTCCACATGCAAACGTAAATGCACCAGCTGCTCAAGCACCGTATTGACTTTGGTTGAAAATGCACCTTGCAGGGAACGAACCGCAGAACGCGCAGCTGCTTGTGAGGTGGCATCAATCAGGTCAGCAATGGCTTCAGCCTGTACCAAGTCCATCTTGCCATTTTCAAAAGCACGCATAGAAAACTCACCGGCTTTGGCAGCAATCGCACCCAGTTCCAGCAAACGTGCAAGCAAGGCATTTTGAATCACCGGACCGCCATGACCTTGTAACTCCACTACATCCTCACCGGTAAAAGAATGCGGATTCGGGAAGTAAATGGCTAGGCCTTCATCCATAATTTCACCAGCGGTATCGTAAAACTTACGAAAGGCAGCATAGCGTGCACCGGCAAGGGGTTGTTTTGTGAGTGCTTCGGCAATTTCATAGGATTTTGGACCCGATAGGCGAATCACCCCAACGCCGCCACGTCCTGGTGGCGTTGCAATCGCAGCAATAGTCGTGGTTCGGTTGAGCATAAAATTCACCTAAAAAATCCAAAAGTTCAGCCAAAAAAAATCCGCCTAAGAGTATCATCTTAAGCGGATTTATTCAGCCCGTCATTACAACTTAGTTGACTGGCGTTGCTTCATCACGTTTGGCACGTTCTTTAGCAACAGACTTGTTAATCAAGCCTTGTTGCAGGATGGTGATCAAGTTGTTCACAATCCAGTATAGAACCAAGCCCGCAGGGAAGAACAGCAAGAATACGGTAAAAATCACCGGCATAATCTTGAAGACTTTGGCTTGCATTGGATCAGTGGGTTGTGGATTTAAGGACTGTTGAATATACATCGTCAGACCCATTAACAATGGCAAGATAAACCATGGATCCATTGAGGATAAATCCTGAATCCAGAGCATCCATGGCGCATGACGCAGTTCAACCGATTCCATCAATACCCAGTACAAAGCCAGGAAGATTGGCATTTGTAATAACAGCGGTAAACAGCCCGCAAGCGGATTGACCTGTTCACGTTTATACAGTGCCATCATTTCCTGAGAGAAGCGCATACGGTCTTCACCAAACTCTTCTTTCATACGCTGCATTTCTGGAGCAATCACACGCATTTTCGCCATTGAGCGGTAGCTCTTCGACGACAATGGCCACAGAATCAGTTTCACCAGAATGGTCAATAGAATAATTGCCCAGCCCCAGTTACCCACTAAACCATGGAAGAATTCCAGACCCACGAACAAGAGTTTCGCAATTGGCCATAACCAGCCATAATCGACTGTTTGGTTTAAACCTGTGGCCAAATCCTTCAATTCTGACTGGATTTTTGGACCTGAATAGAAGGTCGCATCAATCTCGGCCACAGTACCTGCAGGCACATTAAAGGTTGGAGAAGTAAAACCAATAATGTTCATGTTATCGGTTGATTTACGTGATTCAAGCTTGGCGCTATACGCTTCACCATTACCCTGAGTCAACTTCAGATTACCAGGTACCCAAGCACTGACAAAGTAGTGCTGTACCATGGCAACCCAGCCACCTGTCGCTTCAGTACTGACTTTTTCTTCAACAAAGTTGTCAAATTTAAGCTTGTTGTACTGCTCGTCTGGCGTACCCCAGGCACCGCCCAGGAAAGTCCCTAGCGTGAAAATACCCTGGTCTGATTTACCCGGATCTTCTGAATTATCACGTTTGATCTGGCCAAACATCTGACCTTGCCAGGTCTGAGCACTGCGGTTCACCACTTTGTGGTTCACAACAACCGGATATTCACCTTCAGTGAAATTGAAGGTTTTGATAATCTCGACACCATCGGCGGTTTTAAATACCAACGGTACAGACAAGACTTTAAGGTTTTCACCCTCTTTAGATTTGGTTGCTTTCGCGTCTGCCAAGGTATAAGCGGTTTTTTCCAGCTCATACGTCGGACGGCCGTTACGGCTGCTGTCCGGTCCATTCAGACCGATCAGACCAGACTGAGCGACATAAGTACGTTTCGCATCGCTTTCCAGCATCACGAACGGTTCATCGCTGTCCTTGTTTTTGTCATGATTGAGTAATTCAACACGAACAATATCACCACCTTTCGGATTGATCCAAAGATGATAAAGGTCAGTTTGTACTGAAATAAGCTGCTGACTTACAGGTGCTGTGGCATCCGTGGCTTGCTGCGCTGGCATATTCGCTTGTGGCAGATCAGAGGCAACTGTAGCCGTCTGAGCATTTGGCAAATCTGCAGATACGTCATGCGAAACAACAGCAGTTTCTGGCTGCGGTTTGGTTTCAGCATTTCCATAATCTTTTTGCCACGCCAAAATGAGCAAATATGCGACAACAAACATGGCTCCGAGAATTGCAATCCTGGCCCATTGTTGCATATGTATTACCCCAAGTGGTGAGAGTGATTTTGGTTCAATAAACGATCACGAAAGGGTACAGCAACGTGAAGCGTTTGAGAATCTATTTGCTGAAATGAAATAAAACGAATCGCTTTAGAGGGAACAGGATCATATCCCGAGCCCCCCCACGGATGACAACGGCAAATACGCTTAGTAGCCAGCCACACTCCACGTCCAGCCCCATGTATCTGGACTGCTTCCAAGGAATATTGAGAACAAGTTGGAATATAACGACAGCGCGGCCCCAATAAAGGACTGATCGCAATCTGATAGAAACGTATCAACCAATGTAGTAAACGTACCATTGGCCTACTCTACTTTTGTGGGGAGGGGGCTATTTTTGTATGCTTTTTGGCAAGACGGTTCAGTTTTTGCCAAGCAAATTGTAATTGCTGATGCAATTCTGCATTAGGCACTGCTTCCACACCCATTTTTGGCATGATTACAATGTCTAAGTCATCTAATTGCTGTTGATGCAGGCGAAAACTTTCGCGAGCAAGTCGTTTTACTCTATTTCGTTCGTGTGCTCGGCGCACTTTCTTCTTAGCAACAACTAAACCCAAACGGCTATTTGGCAGTTCGGAATGTTTTGCAAGAAATAAGAAATGGGGCTGATGCACTTTAAAAAGCGCACCATCAAACACACCTTTATAATCGGCGGCACAGCGTAATCGCAACTCTGTACCAAAACTATAAAGTTTTGTCATAACACCCAAAATCGTCTTAGCGTAACTGATTAAACAGTTAAGCTATGACGACCTTTTGCACGACGGCGAGCTAATACTTGACGACCAGCTTTAGTAGCCATACGAGCACGGAAACCATGAACACGCTTACGCTTTAATTCAGATGGTTGGAATGTACGTTTCATATTGAAACTCCAAAAAATGATCTTTCTATGAAGGTCCGCGATTTTAGTGCTCATTGCTTGAGCTGTCAATGCAAAAGCACTTTTCTTTTCAAATAAGCTTAAAAAAGATTTTTATACGAGTTTTCAAAAAAACTGTTGGTGAAATGACTAAATTATACTTAACCACAGATTAAATTATTGTTATACATAGATATATAACTTATAAACAACTCTATCAACAAAGTTATCCACAATCTATCCAGTGTTGAAAAGCAAGATTCTGTTTTTGAATTTAAATTCGTAATCTTTCGATTTATCCACAGAAAACTCAAAGCTTATAAATAAATTCAAATTTATAAATTTAAGTTTATTACTATTAGGGAGCACTTTTTCTATGGATAAGCCACTTTTTATTTAATTAAACATATATTTATGTTGTGGATAAAACTGTTTCTAATAATTTTATACTTTGTGGATAACTTTGTGCTATATTTTATCCACAGCTTGCGGATAAACTTATCCACACCGGGTTTTAAATTTAAATTTATGCACGATGATGGCTTTTTGCACAGTTTCTGTGGAAATGATCATGACAGATGTGGATAACTTGGTTAGAATGGCGACCCGCTTTTGGTCGCGGTCATCTTTTTTGAATGAACAATGGAATGAATAGGGGATTCACATGCTTTGGACGGACTGCTTAAATCGCCTGCGACAAGAGCTCTCTGGAAATGTCTTTACAATGTGGATTCGCCCATTGGTTGCAGAAGAGCTGGAAGATAGCTTGCGTTTGTATGCACCTAATCCTTACTGGACGCGTTACATTCAAGAGCATCATCTGGAACTGATTACGATTCTGGCCGAACAGCTGTCTGAAGGACGGGTACGCAAGGTCGAAATTTTGGTCGATTCACGTCCTGGTGCGATTTTATCGGCCAGTGAACAGCCAGCGACCACCACCGCGGCGTTGACTTCAACCCCAATGCCGGTACAAAAACCGAAAAAAGAAAAAGAAGATACGGTTAAAAATAGCCGTAGACGTCAGCTCAATCCGTTATTTACTTTCTCGCTGTTTGTCGAAGGCCGTTCTAACCAGATGGCAGCAGAAACCTGTCGCAAGGTACTGACCCAACTCGGTGCTTCACAGCATAATCCCTTATTTTTATATGGGCCGACCGGTCTGGGTAAAACTCACTTGATGCAGGCTGTGGGCAATGCACTGTTGCAGGCCAAGCCGAATGCACGGGTGATGTACATGACCGCGGAAAGCTTTGTACAAGATTTTGTTAGTTCTTTGCAGCAAGGCAAAGTGGAAGAATTTAAGAAAAATTGCCGTTCTCTGGATTTGTTACTGGTCGATGACATCCATTTACTGGCCGGTAAAGAAGCCAGCCTGGTAGAATTTTTCTACACCTTTAACGCACTTTTAGATGAATCTAAGCAGATTATTCTGACCTCAGACCGCTATCCAAAAGAACTGACTGAACTGGATCCACGTTTAGTTTCACGGTTTTCCTGGGGCTTGTCGGTCGGGGTTGAACCACCGGATATTGAAACCCGGATTGAAATTTTATTAAGAAAAGCCGAAAGCAATCAGGTGGATTTACCGCGTAACTGTGCCCTGTTTATTGCGCAGCAGGTGGTGGCCAACGTGCGTGAACTAGAAGGTGCGCTAAACAAAGTGGTGGCAATTTCACGTTTTAAAGGCACACCGATTGATCTGGATGTGGTGCGTGAATCCTTAAAAGATGTGTTGGCGATTCGTGCCCGCACCATCAGTACTGAAAATATTCAGCGTGTGGTCAGTGAATATTTCCGTATTCCCTTAAAAGAGATTGTCGGACCGAAACGCACCCGAATTTATGCCCGTCCACGTCAGCTGGCGATGGGTCTGGCACGTGAACTGACCGGCGACAGTTTTCCAGAAATTGGCATGGCTTTTGGTGGTCGTGATCACAGTACCGTGATGCATGCCTGCGAGAAAGTGCAGAGCCTACGTGAGGAAGATCCAATCTTTAACGAAGACTATAAAAACCTGCAACGTCTGTTGCAAAGTTGACCTAAATCGCTCAAATTCTATTCTTGCTATGCGGCTGCTTTTGCCGCATAGTAAACCGTTAAAAATTCACTTTTTCTATATTAATCTTCAGCTTTAGAGGAATGCACCGTGCGTTTAAAAATCGCGAAAGAAAGCTTACTGAATGTTCTCTCACATGTCGTAGGAGCGGTTGAACGTCGCCATACCTTAAATATTTTATCTAACCTGAAAATTCAGGTGACTGCACAGGCATTAACCGTGACCGGTTCCGACCTTGAGGTTGAACTGGTGGCCAGTACAACACTGGCTGAAGGTGCATGTTTGCAGGCCGGGGAAACCACAGTTCCGGCGCGTAAGCTGATTGATATCTGTAAGTCACTTCCTTCAGCGGCATTGGTGGATTTGCATATTACTGAAGATCAGCGCTGCATTCTCAAATCAGGTAACAGCCGTTTTGTGCTGGGTACCTTGCCTGCTGATGATTATCCATTACTGAATACTGAAAACACCCAAGGTACGCAAGTAACTGTTACCCAGCGTGAGCTGAAGCGTTTATTCGAGAAAACTGCCTTTGCGATGGCGGTGCAGGATGTGCGTTTTTACCTGACCGGTACTTTGCTGGAAATTGATGCCAATCAGCTGCGTGCTGTGACCACCGATGGCCACCGTCTGGCGCTTTGTGAAACTGCGGCTCAATCTACTGCGACCCAGCCGATTCAAGCGATTGTGCCACGTAAAGCCGTTGCGGAATTACAGCGTCTGCTCAGTGTTGAAGATGAGCAGTTATCTTTGCTGATTGGTCGTGAACTGCTGAATGTGACCATCAATATGCCAAGCCGTGACAAGGAACAGGCCGATATTACCGTGCGTTTCACCACCAAACTGATTGATGGTAAATTCCCGGATTATCGTCGTGTGATTCCACGTGGTGGTGACAAAATCGTAATGATTGCGCATGATGTGTTCAAGCAGTCTTTGCAGCGTGTCGCGATTCTCAGTAATGAAAAACTCCGTGGCGTGTTCCTGAATTTTAATGCCGATTCCCTGCAACTTCGCGCCAATAACCCGGAACAGGATGAGGCGATTGAAGACTTAGCCATTCAATATGCCGACTCACCGCTGGAGATGTCGTTTAATGCGCAGTATTTGATTGAGGTGCTGGGTGTGCTGGATGGTGATGATGTCTCCATGACCATGACTGAAGCCAATCAGTCTGTGTTAGTACAAGACCCGGCACATACCGATCAAACTTATGTCGTCATGCCGATGCGTGTTTAAGTCACGGCTATTGATACTCGTATAAGACATGCATATTACGCGTTTACATATTGAGCGTGTACGGAATTTAAAGACGGTTGCTCTCCACGGATTGCAGCCGTTTAATGTTTTTTATGGCCAAAATGGTTCAGGTAAAACCTCGATTTTAGAAGCGATTCATTTACTGGCTGCCGGTCGTTCTTTCCGTACCCATATCCCGAAAAATTATATTCAGCATGGCGCACAAGACGCGATTGTGTTTGCACAGTCCGCGACCGAAAAAATCGGCATGCAAAAAATGGCCAGCGGGGAACAGCTGATCAAGGTCAATGGTGATCTGGTGGCAACGCAGGGCCAACTCGCCAAGCTATTGCCTTTGCAGCTGATTGACCCACAAAGCACCGATATTATTGATCATGGTGCCAAGCCACGACGTCAACTTTTAGACTGGTTAATGTTCCACGTGGAACCTGAATTTTATCATGCCTGGCAATATTATTCGCGTGCCTTGAAGCAGCGCAATAGTTTGCTCAAAAGCAAACGTTTCTTGAGTCTGTCCGATCTGGAGCCTTGGAACCAGATGCTGAGTGAGTATGGTGAACTTCTGCATTCGCAGCGTGCGGGTATCGTGGAACAGTGGAAGTCCTTTTTTGAAGATGATCTGCAGCAGCTATTGCCTGATCTGCAGATCAGTCTGGAATACAGTCCGGGTTTTCATAGTGAAACCGGCCTGCTGAATGATCTGACCAATCAGCATGCAAAAGATCTGGAAAGACGTTATACAGAATACGGTCCACATCGCGCAGATTTGCGTCTGAAAACCCCTCTGGGGGATGCCGATGTGATCCTGTCACGCGGGCAAAAAAAGCTGTTGATGATGGCGTTAAAACTGTCGCAAATCGCAATGCTGCATTCTTGTAATAAGGAAACTGTGGTATTATTAGATGATGTGACAGCAGAATTAGATTTAACCGCACAACAACGTTTAATTGAGCGATTGAGCCAACTTGGTAGTCAAGTTTTTATTACCACCTTAGACCATGAATCAGTACAAAAGCACTTACATGATTTGTCTATCTCATATCAGTTATTCAATGTTGAAAACGGTACAGTTCAGGTTGTTGTGCAATAGTATTTTTTTAGTTTTACCCATCTTGGGATAGACCTATTTTTCACTAGGGAGAAACCATGAGTTCAGAAGATCAAGCTGCTTCTCAAACAGAACAAACCATTGAAAAGGCTTATGATTCCTCTAGCATCAAGGTATTACGTGGTTTAGACGCAGTACGTAAGCGTCCGGGCATGTACATTGGTGACACAGACGATGGCACAGGCTTGCACCACATGGTGTTCGAAGTAGTCGATAACTCGATTGATGAAGCCTTGGCAGGCCACTGTGATGAAATTATAGTGACTATTCATGAAGATGAATCGGTTTCAGTTTCTGACAACGGTCGTGGTATTCCAACCGATATTCACCCTGAAGAAGGCGTGTCTGCGGCAGAGGTGATTTTGACCATTCTGCATGCCGGCGGTAAGTTTGATGACAACAGTTACAAGGTCTCAGGCGGTCTGCATGGCGTAGGTGTGTCTGTGGTCAACGCACTCTCTGAAAAACTACTGTTGAACATCAGTCGTGCAGGTAAAACCTATGAACAGGAATACCGTCATGGTGATCCTGTTTATAAATTACGTGAAACAGGGACAACCGAAACGTCAGGTACCACTGTACGTTTTTACCCAAGTGCTGAAACTTTTAGCCAAACCATATTCAATGTCGATATTCTGGCGCGTCGTTTGCGTGAACTATCGTTTCTGAACGCAGGTGTACGCATTGTACTTCGCGATGAGCGCGTCAACCTTGAAAATATCTATGACTATGAAGGTGGTTTATCTGAGTTCGTTAAATACATTAACGAAGGCAAAACGCATCTGAACGATATTTTCCATTTCACTACTGCACAGCTCGACACCGGCATTACGGTAGAAGTGGCATTACAGTGGAATGATTCTTATCAGGAAAACGTACGCTGCTTTACCAATAACATCCCGCAAAAGGATGGTGGTACACATTTGGCTGGTTTCCGTGCTGCACTGACCCGTGGTTTAAATAACTACATGGACAGCGAAAATATCCTGAAAAAGGAAAAAGTTGCAGTCTCGGGTGATGATGCGCGTGAAGGTTTAACCGCGATCGTCTCGGTGAAAGTGCCTGATCCGAAATTCTCTTCGCAGACCAAAGAAAAACTGGTGTCGAGTGAAGTGAAAACTGCGGTTGAGCAGGCCATGAACAAGGCATTTTCTGAATATCTTTTAGAAAATCCACAAGCAGCGAAATCGATTGCCGGCAAAATTATTGATGCCGCACGTGCCCGTGATGCAGCGCGTAAAGCCCGTGAAATGACTCGTCGCAAGAGCGCACTGGATATTGCCGGTCTTCCAGGTAAGCTGGCCGATTGTCAGGAAAAAGATCCAGCCTTGTCTGAATTGTATCTGGTCGAGGGTGATTCTGCCGGTGGATCTGCGAAGCAAGGCCGTAACCGTAAAATGCAGGCGATTTTACCGCTGAAAGGTAAGATTCTGAACGTAGAGCGTGCGCGTTTCGACCGGATGATTTCCTCTGCGGAAGTCGGCACACTGATTACTGCACTTGGCTGTGGTATTGGTCGTGAAGAATATAACCCGGACAAACTGCGCTATCATAAAATCATTATCATGACCGATGCTGACGTCGATGGTTCGCACATTCGTACGCTGCTGTTGACCTTCTTCTTCCGTCAGATGCCGGAACTGGTCGAGCGTGGTCATATCTATATCGCCCAGCCACCACTCTACAAGCTGAAAAAAGGCAAGCAGGAACAGTACATCAAAGATAACGATGCACTGGAAACTTACCTGATTTCCAATGCCATTGACGAGCTAGAACTGCATATCAGTGCTGAAGCACCTGCGATTCGTGGTGAAGCACTGGCAAGGGTGATTGCCGATTATCAAACCTCACAGAAGAGCTTGGCCCGTTTAACCCAGCGTTATCCGGCGAGCTTGCTCGATGCTTTGCTGTCGCTGGACGCCTTTAAACTCGATCAGCTTGAAGATAAAAGTTATGTCGAAACTTGGGGTGAAAATCTGCGTGCAGCGATTGAAGCCATTCAGCCGACGCTACGTCCAGAATTAACGCTGGAATCTTTTGAGAAAGAACTGGCAGATGGTCAGAAAACTCAAAGCTGGTTACCAAGAATCACCATCTATGTGCATAACCTGCCACATAGTTATCTATTAGACTCTGTGCTTTTAGGTTCAAGTGAATATGCACGTTTATTAAAGAATTCGAAGAGCTGGTTCAGCCTGCTTGAAGAGGGTGCTTATTTGCAAAAAGGTGATCGTAAGATTAACGTGAACAATTTTCATCAGGTTTGGCAGCATATTCTGTCTGACTCGCGTCGCGGCATGATGATCCAGCGTTATAAAGGTCTGGGTGAGATGAATGCGGAACAGTTGTGGGAAACCACCATGGATCCGGATAACCGTAACATGCTGCAAGTGACAGTCACCGATGCGATTGAAGCAGACCGCATGTTCTCTTGTCTGATGGGCGATGATGTGGAACCACGTCGTGCCTTCATTGAAGAAAATGCCTTGAATGCAGACATTGATACCTGATTAAGATGATTTTAAAAAGCGCCTTTCGAGGCGCTTTTTTGATGCAAAATTTATGCGAATATCATCTGAATTGTTTTGGAGGAATTCCAACCTAGAGCGTGCTTTTCTGCCAAATGATCAGCTGATTTTAGCTGCAAAAAAAGTCGAATTAAGCGGTGGCTAATCGACCTAAAAACTTATCCATAAGTAAGCAATATAAAGACAAGTATGAGATCTGGATGAATGCAATTTATCATGGTGGGGAAGTAATTGTGCCACTATAAATATGAAGATTTTAGCAGGGTTTAAAGGATAACTATCGATACTAGGATCAATTGTACATGTGCTGCAAAATAGCGTGTAGAAGCCATTGAAGCCAAAGTTGGTGTATGAAAAATACCCGTAGCGAAGGCCGAATTGAAGAGTGGAGAGCGATAGAGCTGGAAAATAATAAATACAAAATGATAAAGCTGGTTTTTTTAAATTCTATTATTTGAATGGCTTATTAAAATATCCTGCCGTATCTCAAATAATATGTGAATAGGATTATTTTAAGGTCTGCTCTAAATATGATCAAGTATGTGGATAACTACAAAGTTATCCCTAATTAGTTATGTGAATAAGATTGTATTTATCCACAAACCAACTCCCTCTCTAGTTAATTTCTGGTTTTAAATTTAAAATATTTGGCTTGTGGACAAGTGCTTTTGAATTTAAAATGGCGTTTTGAATTTAAAGTGCTATTTAGAGTTATATTTCCTCTGTTATACAACCCTGCAAAATCAATAGCTACTCGTCAGCATGCTTGAGCAGCTATTTTTATTGAAAACTATAAATACTTTTAAAATTAATTACTTATATATCTATTGTAGTTTTATTTAATAATGAGCGTGAAACATATTTTGATTGAAAAATAGAGGGTGTAGTTAAACTACATAATTAATTTAACAATCAAGTGAATTTTCATTTTTTTAATTTAAAATCATCGTGTTATTGTTTTTATTCCTTCTTGAGGTTTGTATTTTCTGGCTGAGTGCTAAATCTCATTTTGACAATCATGCTATGCATGATGTTTAGAAAAAACAGAAAAGGACATCAAAGTTTTGTGAATTGAAAATAGAAAAAATACAATTCATCAAATGCGGTAAAAAACAAAAAAAGCGCCTGACGGCGCTTTCTTATTGCTTAAATTTTTATGGTGTCAGGATAATCTTGCGGCAGTCTTCTTCACGTTTATCGAAAATGCGATAACCTTCAGCAGCATCTTCCAGTTTCATGCGATGGGTAATAATCAGGTCTGGCGAAAGATCACCATTTTCAATATGTTCCAGTAATTGTGGCAGGAACTTGTGCACATGGGTTTGTCCCATTTTAAAGGTCAGGCCTTTATCGAAGGCATCACCAAACAGGAAACCGTGAATTGGACCGGCATAAACCCCCGGCACACTGACCACACCGCCACGGCGCACCGCCGCAATACATTGTCTTAGCGCAGAACCACTCGAACCTTCCAGTTTTAGATTGGTCATTACCGTTTCCAGCATACTCCCTTTGGCCTCAAAACCCACCGCATCAATCACCGCATCGACACCACGATAACCTGCCGTATTTTGAATGATGAATTCGGCTGCATCCACGTCATCAAAATTGACCGGAATCGCCCCATAAGTTTGATGAGCAAAACGCAAGCGATAAGGATGGTGATCGACCATAAAGATCTGTTCAGCACCAAGCATGCGTGCGCAGGCCGCAGCCAGCAGACCGACCGGCCCAGCTCCATAAATGGCGACACTGGAACCTCGGCCAATCTGGGCATTGGTCACAGCTTGCCAGGCTGTGGGTAAAATATCGGTCAGAAACAATACTTTTTCATCAGGCAGGGAACCGGGAACCTTAAACGGTCCGACATTGCCTTTGGGAATCCGCACATATTCGGCCTGACCGCCTGGCACACCGCCATACAGATGGCTATAACCAAACAGGGCGGCACCTGGTGGAATCTGTTTTTTATTGATAATTGCACCACGTCCGCTATTGGTATTTTCACAGGCAGCCATCAGCTCGTGTTCACAGAAAAAACAGTGGCCACATGCAATCACAAAGGGAATAATCACCCGATCGCCTTTTTTTACTGAAGTGACTTCAGGACCGACTTCTTCGACCACCCCCATAAATTCATGACCGAAAATATCACCCTGTTCGGTTGCGGGAATTTTCCCACGATAAAGATGCAGGTCTGAGCCACAGATAGCAGTAGCCGTTACTCTGAGAATGACATCATCTGCTTCCTGAATGACTGGATCAGGAACAGATTCAACTCGTACATCGCGAGTACCGTGATAAGTAAGAGCACGCATGCGGATTTCCTCTCTCTAGTTCAACATTAAACAGACTCGAATCAAGGCTGCCAAAAATTAAAAAACACTTGTATTAGAGCCTTAGGATGCAAGCTGACGCTGTAAATTAATGTATGAAAAAAGCCACTCCACTGTTTAAAAAATAAACTTATATGGCACTTGCGTAATTCACGACAAAATGTGTCGAGTTTTGAAGAAGAGATGCAGCACTCAAGAATAGCGAGGAACTACCCGAAGATGAAAAGCAGGAGGAAAATATTAAACATGGGTGGTTTTAATAAAAAAAAGAGATGAATAACGCTTGTTACTCATCTCTCAGATAATGGGGGGTGTTGAAATAGCGTTAGAAGGACTGCTCCAGACTTTCCAGTTCCATCATCAGTTCCAGCATCTGTTCCTCGGCTGTTTCCAGTTTGGCTTTCAGCTCGGTTTGCTCATTCATCAGTTTGAGCAAATCATTTTTACGTGAGGCTTCATATAAAGCACTGTCACCCAGTAAAGTTTCAATTTCAGCCAGACGCGGCGTAACCTTTGCAATCTGTGCTTCGCATTTTTCGATATTTTTACGAATCGGGCGGCTCAGTTCCCGCTGGCGTGCCGCTTCCTTACGCTGTGCTTCTTTGTCCAGTTTGGAAATGGTTGCTTTGACTTCGACCTGAGATTTCACCGGCTCGGCTGGCTTCTGCCCGTTTTTGATCATCTCAATGCGGGCCTGACGTAACCAGTCGGCATAAGCGGTCAGATCACCGTCAAATTC
>NZ_VPEU01000052.1:0-13950 GCF_013416975.1 Acinetobacter sp. YH18001
GATCGGCTTCAGAACTTTTTAGCAGACGATAAATTTCATCTTTCAATTTTAGCTTTTTACGCTTGATCGCTTCAATATCATTGTTGATATGATTGACCGGGTCGAGTTCAAGCTGACTAATTTTCCTGTCCAGCTCATTATGTTCCTCAAACAATTTGGCAAAGTATGGATTTTCCTCGCGAAGTTGCACAATCAAGTCGCGGTATTCGGGAAACATGTATTTCATTTTTTTATTACAATCTTTGGTTTTCATAGCGCTTTTTATACTCTAATCATCAAATTAAAAATAAATATGCCCTGATCTGCAGCGAAAGATGCAGATAGACAGAGCATCAAAGGACTTACTTAAAATGCAAATGTTTGACCTCGCGGCGTAACTCCTGCACTTCATCGATGAGGTCCAGCATCATCGCGACTGCGGTAAATGACGCATCAAAATCGCGTTGCAGGCGATAGGCGCGTTGTGCACGCGAAATATCCTCACCGAGGAAAGTGCTGGCTGGCGTGACAGGAGAACGATCGGGCAGAATTCCATGTTCAATCAATTGCATGACCCATTCCGGACTTTGTCCGCATGCTTCTGCGAAGTGGATGAGGTCAAATGAGTGATCGTCCATAATTTCTGACGGGGTATAGTCCTGTGAAAAGCTTTCTTGGTACTGAATTGTAGTCATGGCTCTACTCCTTAAACAGCCAAGTGTGCAAAATTGAGAGAATGAAAAGGTACTGAAGTAAAACGCTTTCTATTCTTCGGATATGCAGACTCAGAGTGATGACTCAAATGATCACGAGAAAAAAATCGGTATGTTCCGGTATTCAATGCATCAGGAACGCGCGAATAAGAGAAGGTGAAAGTGAACGCTGTTTTTATAGTTTTATGTTTTATTGACCGAGTGTGTTCAAACACTTTCCTGTGTTGAATATACGCTGCCCTATGAGGACTGCAAAGCAGACCTGATGACAGAATTGAACAAGGCTGAAGATTGATCATCATAAATGGATAAAAAATAACCGTCTTCGATCCATTATTATGACTTTAGCTGCGCCAAAACAGTTTTTATTTGTACCTTATTGTTTCAAATCATGACAAAGAAAAAGCCCCTGATACAGAGGCTTTGAAAATCTTTCTGAAATTAATGTTTTATCCAGGTTACACTGCGGCCAATTACTGAGACACCGACATAACCACGCAAGGTTAGGCGTTTGCCATTGGCACTTAGGCGTGCTTTGCCTTTGTAAATTTTGCCACTGATCGGATCAAGCACTTTGCCGTCATGGTATTCACGTGGCTTTTTCGGATCTGCTTTAAAATCCCAGATAAACGGCAGGCCTATAAACGGTTTATCTTTGAGCTGACCTGGACATTTATGACAGATGCCCATTTTCTCCGCGCCAGGCAGGCTACGTGTTGCGACAATTATTCCTTCATAGCTACCATCCGCTTTCTTACGAACTTCTACATCCGCACGAGAATAGCCTGATTGATCATCAATGGTTTTCCATTTACCCACTAATGGATCTTCATAGGCAAAGGCCAAGCTAGAAACCGCAGCCAAACTTATCCCCATCACTAGAGTGTTCAATAATTTTTTCATAACATACCTGTTAAATTTGATACTGTATTCATTTTAGAATTATTACTCTAATTTATTTTAAAAGCATAATTAAATCAATACTATAAAATGTGATTGTATTCTCATAATTTTTTTAAAACGATGATTATTTGGTCTTTGTTAATGTGAATAGTCTTATAATTTAAATGGGATTTTGGGGTGGGGTTTATCTGAGGATCTGATTCAGTGAATAGGCAGGTTTTCTACTGGAGGTAAATATGCTCTGTTGAGCTTCGTCATGTAAATTTTAAAACATAAAAAAGCACTCCTGAGGAATGCTTTTTTAAATCCATACTTAGCACCGCTTAGCTTAGATGTTCACCACATAGACCTAAGGCCTCTTCGGCTGTAAAGGTATATTGGCTATTACAGAACTGACAATCCATTTTGATCGGATTCTGGAATTCCAGTGTTTCACGTATTGATTCTACGCCAATCTGTTGTAAGGCCACTGCACAGCGCTCTTTAGAGCAGGTACAGCCAAATTTCAAGGCTTCAGTTTCTGGCAAGCGCACTTCTTCTTCATTATATAAACGGTAAAGAATGTCAGTGGCTTGCAGGCCGATTAGTTCTTCAGTTTTCAAGGTTTCAGTGAGCATGGTCAGACGCGGCCATAAATCTTCATCAACACGGCGCTGTTCTTCTTCACTATTCCGTGGCAATAGCTGAATCAGTAAACCACCGGCGCGCTGATGGTCGCTTGCCAGTACAATGCGCGTTGGAATCTGTGCAGACAGGTCATAATACTGCATGAGGCAGCCAGCCAGATTTTCTTTGTCCAGCGGCACAATACCTTGATAACGCTCACCAAATTCTGGTTCGATATTGATAAACAGCACTGGAGAAACCAGTGACTTTAAGATGGTGCTGCTGTCTTCACCCACCAGAAAGTGCGGATCTTCTTCATAGTCCGCCAAAGCGCGAACTTCACCCAGGTGGTTGCATTCAGCCATTGCCCATTTAAATGTGCCTGATGCCTGAATTTGCAGGCTGATACGCCCTTTAATCTTCAAGGTGCTGGCAAGCAGTGCAGTCGCAGTGAGCATTTCACCCAACAGAATCTTGACCGCAGGTGCATAGTCACGTTGCGCTAAAATGGTTTGTAAAGCTTCTTCAAGATGCACCACTTCACCACGAACAGGGCTATCTTCAATAAAAAAGCGTTGGCGTAAATCAGACATAAAATTCTCCATAACCCTGCTTTAATGGTGTCATTATTGTAAAACACAAGTTATGACAGATCATCTCTTAACGCATCAATTCCTGCGCCGTTTGTATCCTGTTGCGGCTGTGTATCTGTTTTTTGAACTTTGTTGCGTTGATCCTGCGCAAACAGATGTTCGAGTTCTGCCAAGCTACTGCGGTGATGTTCATAACTTGCGTGTTGATCCGAATCCAGATGGTGTTGACTGTTGAGTAATTTTTCATCATGTGCGCGGAAGTATTCAATCTGTTGCTGACTTTCTTCCGGAGCAGTATTCAACTGGCTTAACAAAGCCTGACTCATTTCCAGTGCTGAAAAGTAGTTTTCACGCCAGATTTTCTCTACACCTAAATCCTGTAACAGATGCACATGATGACGATCACGCGCGCGTACCCATAAACAGGTTTCAGGATAATTCAGCCGGATATGCCGCACGATCAGCATCGAATCTTCAATATCATCAATGGCAATAATCACTTGCTGGGCCATCGCAATTCCTGCATGTGCCAAAGTTTCTGGCTCTGTCGCATCAGCCTGATAGAAAGGGATCTGATACTGCGCAAGCAGTTCAGTGGCTGGCACATTGCTGTCCATGACACTAAATACATGCTGTTGTTGCAGTAAAATCCGGGCAATAATTTGTCCAAAGCGGCCAAATCCAATCAGCAAAATAGGGGGGCTGGCTTGAGGACTGGAATCGGTTTCGAAGGTGGCTGCCAGATGATTGTTTTGATCCAGACGCGGTAAAACCTGACTGTGTAATAACCAGTAAAATGCCGGGCTAAGTAATAATGAGAAACTCACCATCCAGAGCAAGGGAGACAGCAGATTGGCTGCGATGATCTGGTCGGATACCGCAATCACCAGCGCCAGCAAGGCAAACTCGCCACCTTGTGCCAGGCTGGCTGCCAGCAAGCTACTGTTGCGCCAGCTATTTTGATGATAACGCGCCAATACCAAACTGATTGCAAACTTGACCAAGATCAAAGTGAAAGTGCCACCGAGAATGATCCAGAGGAAATTCAACAGATCAGATAGCTGTAATGACATGCCCAGACTGATAAAGGCTAGGCCCATCAATAAGCCCTGAAAAGGCCGAATGGTGCTTTCTACCGCGGGCCGGAAATCTGAATCTGCCAGTAAAATCCCGGCAAATAAAGCGCCAAGAAACAGATTCAGTCCAAGCGTACTCATCAAGAGCAGCAGTGCCAAAGTTACCGCAATCGCCACAATGGCATGCAGTTCGTGACTGCCACTTTTTGCAATCCAGCGATATAGTGGCTGCATCAGATAGCGATTACACAGGAACAAGCCGGTAAAAGTAGTGATCATCGCGGCAAAATAAGCCACTCCGTGTTCGGTCGAGGGAATTCCACTAAATAAAGGAATGGCGGCAATCACAGGAATGGCCAGCAGGGCATGCAGCAGCAGGATTGAATAGGTCTGTTGACCATAGCTGGTGGCAAACTGTTCCTGATTGTGGAGTTGTTGAATCACCAAGGTCATGGCTGACAGACTGCCAGCAAGTCCAATCACAATACTGGCCAGCAGGCTTTGTTGTAGAAAAATCCAGGCCAGCAGGCTAAAAATCAAGGTGCTCATTAGTACCTGCAAAGCAGCCGTCATCCACAGAGATTGACTGATCTGGGCGATGCGTTGTGGTCTGAGTTGCAGCCCGATCCAGAACAGCAGTGCCAACAGGCTGACGTTCATGAAACTGTTCATCAGGTCTGGAGTCTGAATCAGATGCAAAATACCGGGACTTAAGATCAGTCCTGTTAACAGATAGCCCAGTACGCTTGGTAGTCTGAGCCTTTTACTCAGTGGCACTATTAAAAGTGCGACCACCAAAACCAGTGTTATTTGTAACAGTATCGACATTTTCCTGTCCTAAATTTTATGCTTGATCAAGACGTTGATGCGTATGTCCCGGACATGGACTCAGATGCAATTCTCTTAGCTGAGTTCTTGCGGGTCAATGTCCAGCGTCAGCTTCATGCTGGAAGGTTTGTCCTGCAGCATATTCTGCCACCAGCTGCGCACATAGTAATGCAAACGTGGACGATCTGCTGACAAAAGCACCATATGCGACTGATAGCGCCCAGCCTTACGTTCCATCGGCGCAGGAATGGGCCCCCAGATGTCCAGCACCAGATCAGGATATTGCCTGAGGAATGCCGCATGTTTCTGTAAGAATTCGGTATTTTGTGCCTGATCCTTGGATTCGCAGCGAATCAGGATGGCATAACGATAGGGCGGCATCTGGGCAATTTGCCGTTCCTTTAAGGTCTGCTGGGCAAACACACGATAATTTTCATTGACCAAGGTATTCAGCAGGGCATGATCCGGTCTGAGCGTCTGCAAATAGACATCGCCTTTGTGTTCACCACGTCCGGCCCGGCCTGAGACCTGAACGATCAGTTGTGCGGTACGTTCGGTGGCACGGAAATCCACACTGAGCAGACCGGAATCAATATCCAGAATCGCCACCAGCGTCACATAAGGAAAATGATGCCCTTTGGCCAGCATCTGGGTGCCGAGCAGAATCGCGGGTTCACTTTTTTGAATCTTGTCATAGATTTTTTGCCAGCTACCCACCCGGCTGGTGGAATCGCGATCGACCCGAATCACTTCATGATCCGGAAAAAGTTCATTCAGATGTTCTTCGACCTTGCCAGTGCCCATACCCAGTGTGACCAGTTCCTGATGCTGACACTGCGGACAGTGCTCCGGCATTCGGTGAATGGTGCCACAGTGATGGCAATGCAGATGCTGATAAGGCTGGCGATGCACAGTAAAATTGGCATCGCAGTGCGGACATTGTGCCTGCCAGCCACAACTGCCACAAAGCAGGACGGGGGCATAGCCACGGCGGTTTAAAAAGATCAGTACCTGTTCTTTTTTCTCCAGACGCTTTTTGATGTCCTGAATCAGTTGCAGACTGATGCCATGCTTTTTCTGTGCCACCTTTAAATCCAGAATATGGATTTTCGGCATTAAGGCTGTGCCGGCACGTTGATTCAGCTCCAGCACCTGCATTTTGCCATGTTCAACCAGCGCATAACTGTCAATGCTTGGCGTCGCTGATCCCAGCAGCACTGGACATTGCTGTAAATGGCCGCGGTACAGGGCGACATCGCGGGCATGATAGCGGAAGCCTTCCTGCTGCTTAAAAGACAAATCATGTTCTTCATCCAGAATGATCAGACCTAAATTCGGTATGGGGGTATAGATGGCGGAACGTGTGCCGAGGATGATTGAAGCTTTGCCAGTTTCTGCTGCCTGCCAGGCTTGCAGACGTTTTGTATCATTTAGGCCTGAATGCAATAGCGCGATATGACACTGAAAACGCGACTGGAAACGGCTAATCGTTTGCGGGGTCAGACCAATTTCCGGTACCAGCACCAAAACCTGCTTGCCCTGTTTCAGCACCTGTTGCATGATTTGTAGATAGACTTCGGTTTTGCCGCTGCCGGTCAGACCATCCAGTAAAAAAGCCTGATATTGATTGCGATACTTTAATACCTGATCAATGGCATGTTTCTGTTCAGGATTAGCGGTTAGCGGCATTTGCGCCAATTGCATCGGCTGTGGACTGAAATCTTGTGGCTCCAGCACACAGGTACAAATCTCTTTTTTCTCCAGTGCTTTTAAGGTCGCAGTTTCAATTCCGGCCAAATTCAATACATTTTCAGTGGTGCCAACCGGATGCAGTTTTAAAATCCGGTAGGCTTCCTGCTGCTTTTCCGAACGGCGTATTTTAGCTTCAGCATCAGGGTTCAGAAGTTTCCAGGTGCGGGCCAGCAGGTTATAAGGCTTACCTTGGCGTAACAGCGTTGGCAGGGCACTGTGCACCACTTCACCCATCGGAAACTGATAATACTGTGCCGACCATGTCAACAAACTTAAAACTTTAGGGTCTATGATGGCACGTTCATCCAGCAATTCAGTGACGGGCTTGAGTTTAAAACGTGGGTCGACCGGAGTATCTGCGGAGAGCTTTTCGATAATCACCCCAACCAGATTCTGTCGTCCAAAAGATACCAATACGCGTGCGCCGACCTGGGCCTGCTCAAATTGTTCTGCATTCATACTGTAATCAAAACAATCGAATACATGCACAGGTACAGCAACGCGTACGCGACAAAGTGGACTAGAATCGGTATGAGAATTTTGCATGTCTGGTGCTGGATATCCTGAAGAAATTTCGTCGTGCTTAAAGTTCGATTATGGTAGAGTGAGCAGATAATTTATATCAAAGAATATGAATGATTTCGGTGGTCTGACGCAACAGCGTTAAGCAAAATTTTGGAAAATTAGAGCATTACAATGCCTGCATATCAGTTTATTGCGCTTGATGCTTCAGGAAAGCAGCAAAAAGGCGTGCTGGAGGGGGATTCTGCACGTCAGATCCGGCAACAGTTAAGGGATAAAGCACTTATTCCGGTCTCTGTTGATCCTGTCGAGAAAAAAGACAAACATGATCGGCGGAAATGGTTTGAAAAAAGCATTACCGCTTATGATCTGGCCTTAATGACCCGGCAATTATCTGTCCTGGTCGCCGCCGCGATTCCGCTGGAAGAAGCCATCCGCGCCGTCGGCAAGCAAAGCGAAAAAGTACATGTACAAAATCTGCTGATGTCGGTGCGTTCCAAGGTTCTGGAGGGGCATAGTCTGGCGCAGGGTCTGCAACAGTCCGGGCGGTTTCCAGAATTGTATATTGCCACCATTGCGGCCGGTGAACGTTCCGGGCATCTGGATCTGATTCTGGATCAATTGGCTGACTATACCGAAAACCGTTTTGCCATGCAGAAAAAAATTCAAGGCGCGATGGTCTATCCAATTATTTTGATGCTGATGTCTTTTGCCATCGTGATGGGGCTGATGACTTATGTGGTGCCAGATATCGTCAAGACTTTTGATCAAAGCAAAGATGCCTTACCGTGGATTACGGTCGCCTTGATGAAAGCCAGTGATTTTATTCGTATTGCGTGGCCATTTCTCTTGGTTGGCGGTTTCTTGGGCATCTCCCTGCTGATACGATTCTTAAGAACCACAGCCGGGCATTATGCCTTCGACCGTTTAACCCTGAAACTGCCTTTATTTGGAAAATTATCACGCGGGATTAATGCCGCACGTTTTGCCAGTACCTTATCCATTTTGACCCAGTCAGGCGTGCCTCTGGTCGATGCCCTACGGATTGGCGCTGCAGTCAGTAATAACTGGGTGATTCGTGATGCGGTCAATCTGGCAGCGGAAAAAGTCACCGAAGGCGGCAACCTGGCAACCCAGCTGGAGCGCAGTGGTTATTTTCCGCCGATGATGGTACAAATGATCAAAAGTGGCGAAGCCTCGGGCGAACTGGATCGCATGCTGGAGCGTGCATCACAGATGCAGGATCGGGAAGTCACCACGCTGATTTCGACTTTACTGGCCTTATTGGAACCTTTAATGCTGGTGCTAATGGCCAGTATTGTTTTGGTCATTGTGATTGCGGTGATGCTGCCAATCGTCAATATGAATAATATGATTTAAACAGAATCAAGTTAAAATTCCTGTGGTATTAAAATTAAATTGAATGTTGTGAATGATGCAAATGAATGAGAGAGATTGAATGAAAAGGAATCAATTAAATAAACAGACGGGCTTTACCTTAATCGAAGTGATGGTGGTGATTGTGATTCTCGGTGTGCTTGCTGCACTGATTGTACCGAACGTGATGGGACGCGGTGAAAAGGCCAAAGTGGATACCACTGTGATCAAGTTACAGAGTATTGCTGGTTCACTGGACCAATATAAGCTGGACAATGGCAAATATCCAAGCATGCAGGAAGGTGGTCTGGATGCACTGGTGAATCAGCCAGCGACTGCGAAAAACTGGTTGCCGGGCGGCTATGTCAAGGGCGGCTATCCTAAAGACAGTTGGGATAATGATCTGCAATATGTGATGCCGGGCACAAATGGTCGTACTTTTGATCTGTATTCATTCGGTGCAGATGGTCAGTCGGGTGGTGAAGGCACCGATGCTGATATTTATTATCAGCCTTGATTGAGAATCAATATAAACTCTCAATAGATGGAATATATCACTTCACTTAATAGATGTTTTCAATACTAAGTGAAGTGATAATAACTCTTAATTATAAATTATAATCTAAGTTTTTGATATTTATTGTAATTAATTAATAATTTGTATATGCGAGTTATAATAAGAATTATTCCCATATTTATCTATTACAATTATCGTAAAATATGAATAAATATAGACTTTCTATTTACCCAAAAAGGCTCATAATGATCTGAACGGCACTTGACGAGCCAACGGAGAAGAATATGAAAGCATTAATCTTAGGGGATGAAATAAACCAATTTCATTGGTCGATGCTGAAATCTGTTCTTTTGGTTTTAAGCATGTTACCGATTAGTCAGGGCATTCTGCATTTATGGCAGACTACCGAGGGTAGCAGCCAGATTATGGTAGGTTTTTTTGCCATCAGTTTGATGAGTTCATTATTTGCATTGTGCTTCTGGTCGGCACTGAAAGCCTCGGTATTGCAATTAAAACAACGGCAGATGTCTGTATTCGAAAATATGATGGTGCAAACTTACCGCTATCTTCCAATGTTATCCCTCGCCAGTATGATTTCTTATCTAGCAGTTCAGTTCTAAAATTTGAAATATAAAAAACCGAGGCATTGACCTCGGTTTTTTATTGCCTTGAGTGTCCGTCCCTTTCGTAAAGGGAGCTTAGGAGAGATTGATAAGATGTTATATCTAGGAATTCACCTAAATCTCCCTTTGTAAAAGAGGGACTTGAAGAAATTATCTTCTCGACTTAAAACTGACATCCACTTTACGGGGACGGAAGCGCCATCCCACCAGCAAAAGTAAAACTGAAAAGATCATCACCGGCCAATCACTGAGTTTCATATACAACGTTTCACCTTGCATGGCTGGAAGTTCACCCCGCAGTACCGCTTCCTGATCCATCGGGGCTTTTTTCACAATATGGCCATTGTGGTCAATAAAGGCGGTCACGCCGGTATTGGTGGCACGGATAAACCATCGGCCATTTTCCTTAGCGCGCATTTGCACCATTTGTAGATGCTGCAAAGGTCCTGCCGTGCCGGTAAACCAGGCATCGTTCGAGACCGTAACTAAAAAGTCACTTTGACTGGCATTGCGGCGTGTCAGGTTTGGATAAGCAACCTCATAACAAATTGCGGAACCTAAAGGATGGTTTTTCACATTCAATGGTTTTTGATTGTCCGCACCACGGGTAAAGCCGCTCATAGAGGGATCATTCTGTAAACCTGGCAATACCCAGCTTAACCAGCCTGACAGCGGAATATATTCACCAAAGGGCACCAGGCGCTGCTTTTTATACAAACCCTCCGACTCATCACCCGTGGCCATAATGCTGTTGTAATATTTCGGATAACCCGCAGCCTGTGATTCTGGTAAGTCCCAATACGGAATGCCGGTGACCCAAGCCGTACCCGATTTTTCAGCCTGTACTTTCATGGCTTCCAGAAAGGCTTCAATATCAGTCTGGAACATCGGAATCGAGGACTCTGGCCAGACAATCAGATCGCGGCCCCATTCGGTCTTGCTCAGATTGGCATAGATCAATAAGGTTTTTACCTGATATTCAGTCAGCCATTTCAGATCTTGCGGAATATTGCCCTGAATCAGAGAAACCGTAAGCGGTTTTTCATTCTTTGGTTGCACAAAACTCAATTGAGCCGCGCCCCAGGCACCGATTAGTAAAATTGCAGCAGGAACCACCCAGAACAGACGTCGGTTCAGAATTTCGACCAGTGCACAGGCCAGAATAATCACCACAAAAGATACTCCAAACACCCCAAACAGAGGTGCATAGGCATCTAGGTAGCGTTCGGTAAAAGCATAGCCGGCAAACAACCACGGGAAACCGGTAAAGACCCAGGTTTTAGACCATTCAAACAGAACCCAAAGCGGGGCAAAGGTCAAAGGGGTTTCCGGGAAAAAGCGGCGATAGACAAAGGTTTGAACGGCGCTAAACAGGCCCATCACCAGTGCCATGATCAAGATCATTACAACACTGAGAAATGCACTGGTATCGCCATAGACATGAATTGAGGTATACAGCCAGAATGCGCCCACAAACCATAGGCCAATTCCATAGGCCCAGCCAATTCCAAAGGCCTGTTTGGCACTACGTCCACGCAGGCAGGCATAGAGCAGTGCCGGAGACAGGATGGCCAGCCACCAGTAATGATAGGGAGCCAATGCCAAACTGAAGATAGCACCTGCAAATAAGGCAATTAAAACAGGATAGATCAGCGGCAACGGTTTTTGCTGTTGATCAGAACTCAACAGCTTGTCGAAATACGCTCTCATTGGCGCACGGCTCGAATTAGGTGAATAGAGCGTGAATCTGCTTCAAGAATGGTAAATTGCCAGTTTTCCAGTTCAATGGTCTGGCCTTCAAGATCGTTCACCAGACCAATTTCCTGTAATAACAACCCGCCCATGGTTTCCACTTCATCGTCAGAAAAATTCGCATCCAGCATATTATTGAAATGCTCAATCGGGGTCAGAGCTTGTACTATCCAGGTATTGGCGGTGTTTGGATCGTTATCCGGAACAATGAATTGTGCCTCTTCATCGGCATTGTCATGTTCATCTTCAATTTCACCAACAATTTCTTCCAGAATATCTTCCAGCGTGACCAGACCCGAGGTGGTGCCGTATTCATCAATCACCACGGCAATATGGGTCTGGGTGTTTTTCAGCATCCGCAGCACCTGATCGGAACGGGCGCTCTCTGGTACAAATAAGGGTTGACGCATCAGTGCGCGAATATCGACTTTGGAGGTTGGTTCGGTCAGAAAAGGCAATAAATCCTTGGCCAATAGAATGCCGACCACATTATCGGTTTGATCGGAGGAAAAGACCGGAAAACGCGAATGCGCAGATTCGACCAACACATGCAGGATATCCAGCAGTTGGTCATCTTCCTGTAAGCTGATCATCGACGTGCGAGGCGTCATGACTTCGCGAATTTTGGTTGCCGGAAGGTCAAGTACACCTTCAAGCATGGCAACAGTATCGGGTTCTAAAAATCGACGTGAATCTTGTACTAATTTTAGCAGTTCGTCGCGAGTTTCGGGTGCAGTTCCCAGCCATTTACGTAAGCCGCGCATACCCCACGACGGGCCTGATTCCTCGTGCATGATTTTTCCTGAAGACTCTTAATATCTAAAAAAACGTGGTTTTATCATACCGCAGAAAATACGCTTGTCTATTGTAAATATGATGTGCAGGCATGATCGTATCAGTCAGGGCTGCGTTTAGTCGTGTGTACTTTGGCAAAGCCGCAATGCCCGAGCGGGATTATGCTAAAATATTTTCAGTCTTCCACTCTTGAGTCTATCGATGCCCCCAACTGAAATTATCCCAAGCCTGCAATTAAATACCCGAGGTTTACGCTGTCCTGAGCCAGTCATGATGTTGCATCAGGCCATTCGTAAATCTAAAGCCGGTGATGTGGTTGAGGTGTTTGCTACCGATAATTCAACCTCTTGGGATATTCCAAAATTTTGCATGCACTTGGGACATGAATTGCTGTTGCAGGAAGAGTGTCTGGATGAAAACGGCAATAAAGAATTTCATTATCTGGTGAAAAAGGGCGGCTAAATTGGCCGAATTTTTTTTGAAATTTATGATCTGATAAGAGTTCCTATTCGATCTTAAAAATAATATTATCGCCATTCTCCAGAAAATAAACCCGCTTTCGAGCGGGTTTATTTTGTTCTCATGAGAGCTTAAATATTCGGATATGAGAACTTGCGGAATATATTCCTCATTCGCAAGATTACCCTAACATTACATGTTAGGGTATGAGCTCGCGCAAGGACTATCCGAATTACATGTTAGGGTAATTAGGACCACCGCCACCTTCCGGTGTTACCCAGGTGATGTTCTGAGACGGATCTTTAATGTCACAGGTCTTGCAGTGTACACAGTTGGCTGCATTGATCTGGAAACGTTTTGAACCGTCATTATTTTCCATGATTTCATAGACACCCGCCGGGCAGTAACGCTGCGCCGGTTCATCCCATTTAGGCAGGTTTACTTCAACCGGAATAGAGGCATCGGTCAGCTTTAAATGCGCAGGCTGGTTTTCTTCATGCACGGTATTCGATACAAATACAGAAGATAAACGGTCAAAAGTCAGCTTGCCATCCGGTTTTGGATAGTTTGGCTTGAAGCTTTCAGCGGCTTGGGTTTTCAGTGCAGCATGGTCTTGCACCAGATCATGCAGGGTAAATGGTACTTTGAACACGTTCTGGTCGATAAAGTTAAATGCACCACCCATCCATTGACCGAACTTGTGCATCGCCGGGCCAAAGTTACGTGAATTGTATAACTCTTCTTTGAGCCAGCTGTTGTTGAACTTGTCGGTATAAGCGGTGAGTTCCTTAACAAAGAAATCGTCACCCTCAACCACACGTGCAATCGCCAGATCACCGCCTTTTTCCACACCAGCCGCAATCGCTTCAAATACCGCTTCACCGCAGAGCATGCCGGATTTCATTGCGGTATGTGAGCCTTTGATTTTGGCAAAGTTCAGGAAGCCGGCATCATCACCAATGAGTGAGCCACCCGGGAAAGTGAACTTCGGTAACGAGTTAAAGCCACCTTTGGTCACGGCACGGGCGCCATAAGAAATACGCTTGCCGCCTTCTAAATACTGCTTGATTAAAGGATGGGTTTTCCAGCGCTGCATTTCCATGAATGGATACATATGCGGGTTGGTGTAGGACAGATCCACGATCATACCCAAAGTCACCTGATTGTTTTCAGCGTGATACAGCCACCAGCCGCCTGAAGAACCGGTTTCATTCAATGGCCAGCCGGCGCCGTGCATCACCAGACCCGGTTTGTGCTTGGCAGGATCAATCTCCCAGAGTTCTTTAATGCCGATCCCGTAATGCTGTGGATCTGCATCTTTGGCCAGATTGAACTGTTCAATCAGACGTTTACCGAGGTGACCACGACAGCCTTCAGCAAAAATCGTATATTTGGCATGCAGTTCATAACCCGGAGTAAAGTTATGCGTCGGTTCGCCATCTTTACCAATGCCCA
>NZ_VPEU01000053.1:0-13823 GCF_013416975.1 Acinetobacter sp. YH18001
TCTTCGATATTCAGATTTTCAGTGACTTCAATAAACACACAAGCACCTGTACCTGTAAGTTTTGCAATACCGAACTGGTCGAGATATTGCATCGCTTCATCGACTTCAGGATATAAGGATCGAGCCAAAAAGTTAAGCCTAATGATCCATGTACTTGTTTATCAGGTAAAAAATATAAAAAATGTTGTTATTTACATGGAGATATCAAGGTAAAGGAATCATTACAGGAATTTGTCAGAACCCAAATTTCATAAAATTTGGGTTAGCCCAAACGACATCATCATTTACAAAAATGGACAATAGACATTCATCACCAGAGGGTTATACTAGACAGACCATTTCTAAAACCATGGAGAACAAAGATGGTTACTGCTGGCGAAAAACCCGGAACAGGCTTCTATTTTTGTGTTCAATGCGGACACCGCACCTACTTAGAAATTGGTACTGATCGTTTACCACCGTGTACCAAATGCCAAGGCAATCAATTTAACAATAAGAATGCCTAAGCAAAACAACTCAAACAGTTACCCTCTGTTTTGAATGAAAGCCCTATTACTCGATAGGGCTTTTTGCTATTTAAACTTCGCTATTTATGATTTAAATTTGATTGAAAATTAACCAAATCATCTCCATCTAAAAGCCTAGATTCACCGTATTTAAGGCTGCCGAATTGCAACATTATCTTGATCTTAATCACGACTCAGGTGTCGCCAATTACGAGATTGGTAACGAGTTTATTCGTGTGCAATTTAAGAAAACCTCGAAAGTCTATACTTACAGCTATAGTAGTGCCGGTTATCAGCATGTCGAGAACATGAAACAGCTTGCCCGATATGGCGATGGGCTAAATGCCTATATTAACCAGCATACCCGTCAGCTCTTTGTACACTAAAATTGGTCTGCTTCTTGCTTCAATCAAAGTCCTAGAAGGCAAATATTTAATAACAGCGAAATATCTGCCTAGAAATAGTGCAAGTGCATATATTAAAAAGAGGGCTATCACTTATGGATATTCAACAGCACGCACCAGAGTCAGGAAAATTAGATAAAAAAGCCCATTTCTATTCAGCATGGCCGCTCATCTTGATTCTTTTTGGGGGCGCGATTGGCTCGTTTTACGCTGTGATCGCCTATCTACTTAACCTGAAAATTTATAGTTCTGAGCTGACCAGACTCAACAAGGTCTTGGCCAATCTTCTGTGCGGGATGTCCGCGATCAGTGCCTGGTGGTTTAGTGCGCAATGGATTCAGGGAACATTCTTTCAATAAAACAGTAATTATGTCCTGAATATAAATTGCAATAAACTCTAATTTTATCGAATAAAAAAGCGTAAAAAATAAGAAATGGAATTTATTTCTCTATATTGATATAAATGATGAAATAAATTTTCAGATTTAGTCGAAATTAAAAAAACATAGGAAATTAATCCCGTCCATCTTTGCCTAATATAGCTTTCAAGGGTGTGATGGGATCGGAAAGAGTAGCATGCTGTGAGCGGCGCAAAACGCGAGTGCAGTACGAACCCAAAAGGTCTCGATCCGGCTTAGGACGCTATAGACCACAAGTTTATAGGCTATAAGATCAAGTCTTACAAAGATTGATAGTTGAAGTAAACCATTAGACGTTTTCCCAACACCCTAAAAAATTCTCCAGCAGTGCAAATATGATAAATCATTAAAATAACAATAAATCAAAAGCTTAAACCAAGATTCAATTCAAGCATGATACAAATCAGTTCTCATTCTCCCAGATCAAATCTGTTATTTTTAAAGCATCAGCTGCGCCCAGTGGGGAATTATGATGAATCTCGATATTTGGTGTCGTTTTCTGCTATTTTCCTTGATCATCAATTACACTATTCTCATGCTCTGGTTCACGGTTTTTGTATTTGCCCGAAACTGGATGAAACAATTGCATGGAAAATGGTTCCGGCTATCTGAAGCCAGCTTCGATGTGATTCATTATTCAGGTATGGCATTGTATAAAATTGGGATTTTGCTGTTTAACCTGGCGCCTTTAATTGCAATCTATTTAATCAAGCAAAGTTAAGCGCTATGCTGAACTGAATCTTGAATGACAGAAAAATAGCTTTGGATCAGTAGGGTGTATAAAAACTAAAACAGAATTTTAAAGGAGTTGAAACAGATGAATCAATTTAAACCGGCACTGATCTTGGGTGTCCTGATTGCTTTGGGGATGATAATTTCAGGATGGATTCTGGGCAATAGCGCCTTAAAAATCAAACAGTATGAACGTATTGTGTCGGTCAAAGGTTTGTCGGAACGCGAAGTCAAAGCTGATGTAGCAGTCTGGCCGATCCGTTTTAACGCAGGCAGCCAGGATCTGGCCCAGTTGTACGATACCATGCAAAACAATACCCAGGAAATTCAGACCTTTCTAAAAAATGAAGGTTTTAGTGCCGAAGAGATCACCAGTGCTTCACCGAGTATTACCGATAAATACGCCCAGCAATACGGCGGTGATGCCAATGTCGCACTGCGCTATACTGCCAGTCAGACCATTACCGTCTATACCCACAATATCGATGCAGTACGCAAGGCACAAAGCCGTCTGATGGCTTTGGGTCGAAAAGGCATTGCCTTTGCTGGAGATGATTCCGGACAAAGAACCGAATATTTATTTACTAAGTTGAATGACATTAAGCCGGCGATGATTGAACAAGCCACCGAAAATGCCCGCAGTGTGGCAGAAAAATTTGCCGCAGATTCAAAAAGCAGTCTGGGGAAAATCAAGTCCGCCAATCAGGGCATGTTTAGTATCGAAGATCGCGACAGCAATACCCCCTATTTGAAAAAAGTCCGTGTGGTCTCGACGGTGGATTATTATCTGGCAGATTAATTTATCTGGCTATGCGCGGTGATTGACAGGCTAAATACAGCTTGTTATTTTGCGCGCATTGTTCCAGATGCTGTATTCCTAAAATGCCCATCAACCCCGACTTTGTCTATTGCCCACCGCAAGAGCCGTTACATATTGTTTATGAAGATGATGATCTGGTGGTGATTGAAAAGCCTGCCGGATTATTGTCGGTTCCCGGGCGTTTAGCTGAACATCATGACAGTGCTTATTTGCGGGTTCTGGACCAGTATCCGCAGGCTAAAATTACCCATCGTCTGGATATGGCCACTTCAGGTATTTTGATGTTTGCCAAACACCGTGATGCAGAAGTGGCGGTGAGTAAAATGTTTCAGGCACGTACCGTGCATAAAAATTATGTCGCACTGGTACAAGGCAAACTTGAAGGTCAGGGCAGCGTCGAAGTGCCTTTGATGACCGACTGGGAAAACCGTCCGCGTCAGATGGTGCATTATGAACTGGGCAAAACTGCCAAAACCTTATATCGGGCAATAGAATATTTGCCCCAGCAAGACATTAGTCGGGTTTTACTCACGCCCATCACAGGCCGTTCTCATCAGTTGCGAGTACATATGCTGTATCTGGGTCATCCCATTACTGGCGATAAAATCTATCATCCAGAACCACAGCGCAGTCCTTTAAATCGTATGGCTTTGCATGCCAATTATCTGGCTTTTAGCCAGCCGCTGAGTGGTGTTCCGGTTGAAATTGAAGTCGTAGTCCCGTTTTGATTTGGATCATAAAAACGATGGTATCCAGTCAAATTAGTTCTATTTTGTGTAATCATTCAAAATGGTATTTGCCCTTAAACTGAACCGCTTAAATTAAAAATTGTGAGAATTTATTTCAGTCAATGCTCTGAAAATTAATGGTTTTTCATGTTTTTTATTTGAAATCTAATACTTATGCATTGCCCAATCTTCTGTCGATGTAGAACATACCGGTGAATGCTCGCTGCATATCTTGATGATGAGTTTAGGAATTTTTATTGTCTTTATCTGCTTTTATAAGCTTGATATCTTTATTTCTATTGGTTTTTTAATTTTACTGTCATTAATTTTAAACTTTTAAATTATATCCTTTGATATAAAAAATACCGTTAGCTGTTTCAGGATCGTTTTGATTTAAGCTGCAAATCAATTCATGATGTATGACTTGCACATAAAAAATTATAGAAAAATAAAATGAATGAACGACTTAGTGGCGATTAATGGCTTTGATTATCTGGCCGAAGTGATGCAAAATCAACCGGTACTTTATAATAAATTTTTAATTTGATGTTTTAGGGCAATGCCCGGGGTTAAAGGACAGAACAATGCTCAGTATGGCTTTTTTCGTTCTCGCGAGTATTTTATTATGTGCATTGCTCTGGAGCTTGAAGATACAGGCTTCATTACGCCACAATATTCGGTCTTTACAGGAAAACCTGGATCATTCGCGCGGCAAATTGGCAGATTATGAAACTCAGGTCGATGAATTGAATTATGATATGACCCAATTGCGGGTACAGCATGGCGGTTTAACTATTGCACTGAATAAATTTAAAAAATATCAGGATATCTGCGATATCGAGCAATATATTATCAACCGGACCTTGCAGGTCGAAAACTTTGTTGAAGTAACCAAGCTGGATGCTTCGATCATGATTGATGATCTCAAGGCTTATATTGAAAGCGTGAAAGACTATCTCGCCCAGTTTCAAGCGAAAGCCTTAGTCGAAGTTAAACAGCAGGCCAGAAAAAGTTTAGCGGGTTATTATCAACAGGCCAAGCAACAGCAGCACTTAGAGGACGTAGTGAATGCCCTGGAACATAAAATCCAGGCCAAGCATTACGGTTTATGTCTGCCAGTACCGCAACTTTTACAACAGCTGATCGCAGGATATAGTGAAATGGATGCGGCTCGGCATCTGCTCGATGTACGTGAAAAAATTCAGCAGGCCATAGCAACACAGCAGATCGCCAGTTGTAATTATATCGATGACAGCCGCCGTAGAAGTATCATTGAAATCTTTAGTTTGGCCTTTAATAGCAAGGCAGATTTATATCTTGCTCAATTAAACAGAGAAAATTTGGGACAGATGTTGCAAGCCTTAAGGGATGATTATGTCCTGCTGAATTATACCGGACAGCAACTGAGTCAGGCCACGATTCAGTCATCCTATCTGGATTTACGTTTAGAGGAATTAAAGTTTGCTGCGCTGGTTGTGCACATGAAGCAAGAAGGCCGGCATCCAGAGACCGTATAGTTTTGATAGGCATCAAGCGCACTAAGTCTTGATGGTAGCTGATAACGAATAGGGTTTTAGCGAAAGATCGATATTCCCGGACGTGATAGGCTGTAAATATTTAAGAAATACCCATTTGACAGATAATTTTTATATTTATAAAAATCATATGTTTATTTATGGTTAAAAGATAATATTTTTTGTCCGGATCTCGATAATTGTCTAAAAATCAGCTAATCTTAGATGCAGAATAAAACAGCATCATAATAAGGATACTTCTATGTCACGTGATTACAATCAATTCCCTGACGATGAAAATGGCAATGTACTGTGGCAAATGCATCAGGATGGCGACGACCTGCAAGAAGCACATGAAATCGAATTTTCGCTGGTGTTTAGTGATGAAGAGCAGGCAGATCGTTGTGCCTTGTATCTCTTAAAGGAAGAACAAAAAATCAGCCTGTTTCAGGATGAAGAAAGCGCGACCCTGGAATGGATTATCACGATTTATGTCTATATGGAACCAACCTACGAGGATATTGTGGATCTGGAACAGTGGTTCAGCAAAATCGCTGCAGAATTTCAGGGTGAATATGATGGTTGGGGCTGCATGGCCTATGTCTATGATGATGAGCTGGATGAAGAAGAAAGCAGTCTACGTAATAGCTGATTGTGCCTGTATTTAAATAAAAAAACCCCGGTGCTGCCGGGTTTTTTTATCCTTTATATTTAGTTATATCGGAATGTCAGGACTTTAATACAGATACATAGTCATTATATATACCAGATTGAGGATTGCGTAAAATCAGTTCTATGGATGCTCAGCTTGGTCTGGTCAGTTTATACAAGAGAAGGGCAATATCCCTCAATAAAAATATATAATAACAATAAGGGACAAGACAAAATGAGTTACACCCTAAAAATGCATCGAGTGTTTAGTGCACCTCCGGAGCGGGTGTATCGTGCTTTTGTTCATCCGGATGCCCTGGCAAAATGGTTGGCACCACATGGTTTTATTGCCAAGGTAGAACATGCGGAAGTCAAACCCGGCGGCAGCTATAAAACCACCTTTACCAATTTTTCCACCGGTACCCAGCACCATTTTCATGGAATTTATCATGAGGTGATTCCCAATCAGTTACTGCGTTATACCGATCAGTTTTCGACACCAGATCTGCAAGGTGAAATAAAAGTCACTGTGATCTTTGAAAAGGTTTCAGTCGGTACAGGCCTGCATATTATTCAGGTCGGCTATCCCGATTTAGTGCCGCCTGCGGTATGTCACTTAAGTTGGCAGGAATCATTCCAGCTACTTTCCTTGCTGGTGAATCCGCATATCCCGGATAATTAATGCTTGATGATTATGAGCTGGCCTTCAACGAAACTCCTGTTCAAAAGCGCATCTCTGCAAAGATGCTATACTGTGATCTTATTTGTTTCATTTATTTAATTTTTCTCTTTTTCGAGGTTCTTATGGGTCTGCCAAACTGTCCAAAATGCCAATCTGAATATACCTATGCAGATGGCGATCTACTGATCTGCCCTGAATGTGCACATGAGTGGAAAGAAGGCGAAATTACTGAAGAACAAGTGATCATTAAGGATGCTCATGGCAATGTGCTGGCGGACGGCGATAGCGTGACGGTGATTAAAGACCTGAAAATCAAAGGTTCATCTTCAGTGGTGAAAGTGGGTACCAAAGTCAAAAGTATCCGCCTATTGCCGGATGCTGCCGATGGGCATGATATCGATTGTAAAATCGAGGGAATGGGCCCGATGAAGTTAAAATCTGAATATGTCAAGAAAGCTTAAATCTGGCATCAGACTAGAATTTTAACTGGACATGAGACGGTGGATAAATCGTCTCATTGCTAAAATTCAGCGTTTATTTTTTATATAGTCCCAATCCTCACGTTTTTGATTCGAGATCACTCGTATGCCACATCTGCATCTGGAATATTCTGACAATCTTCAACATCTGCTCCAGACTCAGCCGCTCTTGCTGGCCATGCATCAGGCATTGTTCAATGCAGGCTATGTCACCGATCCCGATGATTTAAAAAGTCGTGCAATTATGCAGCAGGATTATGTGATTGGACTGAGTCCACAGACAGATCAGGCCTATGCACATGCCAAAGTCTCACTATTGAGTGGACGTAGTGTCGAAGTGCGTCAGGCGATTTCTGCATTGGTGCTTGAGGTGATGCAGCAATCTATTGCTCCACAGCCCGAATTAAAAATTCAGCTCTGTGTCGAAATTATTGAAATGCCAAAGCAGACCTATAGCAAAGTCACGATTTAAATTCTGGCTTTTAGCTGTGTGGCATCGCGACAGCTTAAGAGTTGTATTTAAACTCTTTACAATTGCTCAGTCTAAAATAAATCAGACGACCGAACATGAATACTATTCCTAAATTCATTTCATCTTATTAAAATATAAACATATTTTTTTATAAATGACATTTTTGGTCATTTACAATAATACCGCAGAAGTCTTAAAGTGGGTTCAGATAACTCTCTATTCCTGATTTAAATAAAAATAAAGATTGATAGGGCTGTAATGTGGCATGTCTATGCAGATTGCATGAAGTTTTGGACCTAACTTAAAGATTGAAATCAAAATAATATTTTAAATAATATTCAGATGAATTGCAGTGAATAACACAAAGGGGATAGCCAAGCAATTATAGTGCTTGAGCATAATCAAAATAAGAAAAGCAAAAGACCAGAAATTTGGGACAATTTTAATTCCGATTTCAGGTCTGAATACCTGATTGAGGGGGACTTTATGCAGGTTTTTGGGGATGAACAACTGAGTCAGGAAGTCGTGGCATTTCTTCAGCAATGGGACCATGCCATATGCAGTCTGGAGATCCAGGATATTATTCAATTATGCCGGCCAGATATCCGTCTGGTCGATGTCAGTACTGAAATAAAAGGCATAGATGCCTATCAGGCACTCTGGTTGCAATATCGGCCTTTTATCCCTGAAGGAATCCGGATAGAGCGTCAAGATGTCAATATTCATGTGAGCACTGATTTAGCCTTGGTCGATGGCTATGTTCGGGTGAATTATGCGGTAATTGAGCCAATTTTCCAGTTGGGTTGGTGCCGGGTCAGTATGTGTCTCAGCAAGCAGCAGGGACGATGGCAATTGTTGCATCAACATACCTCAGTACCGGTACAGCTAGAAACCCGTAAGATGCGCAGGATCAAAAGCGTCAGTTAAGTCATAAGCTTAAAAAATTAAGTGCAATATCTTGGTAAATGATTACAGGCATGCTTTATCAGGACACCATTCAGCAAAAACTGAATATACTCAAAGACTATCGTCAGGGAGCCGGGATGTGGGACGGTGCAATTCAGACCTTTGACAGGCTAGAAAATTCGATCGATACCCCGAAGCAGGAAGCGAGGAATCCAAATGTGCAGAATGTCAAAGTGGTCGGCTGGAACCTTCGAGTGAAGAAGCCGCACTGGATTAGCTGAATACAATTCTGAATCCACTGGCCATGATCGGGATTGTGTTTTTGTTCATGGTGCTGATTTTGCTGAATGGTAAAGAGATGCAGTCAGCCACCTCGGCAAGCATTTTAAATAAGGACTAAATGATGAAACAACAATGGAGATACAGCATCAAAATAATGAGTGTCGCATTTGGTCTGGCCAGTATCAGCTCATTAAGTCTTGCTGCTATTCAGGGGCTGCATTTTTCACATAAAGATTGGGAAATGGCCTGCGACAATACCGGTACCTGCCGCGCTTCTGGTTATCAGTCGGATCAGGAGATTGATCGACCAGTTTCGGTTTTATTAACACGCGCAGCAGGAACGACCAGTGCGGTACAAGCAAAAGTCCAAATTTTACCCCTGCAAGCTGCAGCATCGACAGCTCAGCTTCAGTTACAAATCGCGGGCAAGCCCTATGGTGTTATTCGTTTAGATCAGCAAGGGATAGGTCAACTGAGTCGTACACAAACACAAGCCTTATTAAAAGCAGTTCAAGGCACGGATCCAGTGATATTTAAGAATGCACAATCACGCTGGACTTTGTCGACAGCCGGAGCCAGTGCCGTTTTGCTGAAGATGGATGAATTTCAGCGCCGCCTCTCTACGCCCTCAGCCTTGATCAAGCCTGGGAAAAAATCCAGTCAAGCGGTACTCAAAGCCGCAGCGATCCCGCAAATTGTGATACCCAAATATCAGTCAGGCAAGATCACTCAAGTGAAACTGAATACGGCGGCGAGTCAGCAGATGATTCGGAAACTGCAAGCGAGCACTAACGAAGATCAATGCGATTTGCTGTTTAGCCAACATTTTATGCCGGATGATGTCATGATGATTTATCCCATCAATGCTCAAAATCAGCTGATTCAGATCCCTTGCTGGCGTGGAGCCTATAATATGGGCAGCGGTTTTTGGCTGATAGATCAAAACAAGCAACCGAGACAACTGGTGACCACCTCCGGAGAAACCTTTAGCCAAGGCCAGATATTTTCCGGGCATAAAGTACGTGGTTTGGGTGATTGTCTGAGTCAGGACGAATGGGCATGGGATGGTAAAACATTTGTCAAAAGTTTCAGTAGCCTGACCGTACAATGCAAGGGCTTTGCTGGCGGTGCCTGGGATTTGCCGACCTATGTAAGCACAGTCATTCAGGGTAAATAGAAATACCCTCGAAAAATAGAAGTGATAAAAAAAGCCTGAATCATTCAGGCTTTTGAATTTAAAAAAATATTATCTTAGAAGCGCTTTGGAATTCTCTGACCATTCGGAACAGGGATGTCGGCAATTTTTAATACCCCAAACAACCAGGTTTCTGCATGCTGTACCGCCGTTTTGAGTTGATCACCCATGGCCAGACGCCCGGCGATAAAGCTGGCCAGTGAACAACCCGAACCATGATATTCACCCTCCAGACGTGGACAGCGGGTCTCATTAATCAACTTGCCCGCGATATACAGACTGTTCTGAATATAATCCGGCGTATCTTCATGACCGCCTTTAACCAGAACTGCTTGTGCACCCATATCAAATAGTTTTTGAGTGGCCAGCTGTAGGTCTTCTTCACCTGTTAAAGCACGCAGTTCAACCGTATTCGGAGTTAGAAGGGTAGCCAATGGAATTAGTTGGGTAAATGCTTTGACCAGTGTCGCCTGATTGCCCAATGAACCGCCACTATTTGCCACCAGAACCGGATCGAGTACATACAGATAGTCCGAATGTGCAGTCAAAAACTCGGCCAGTGCTGCGATATTCTCTGTGGTGCCTAACATGCCAGATTTAATACAGCGAATTGGCAGGTCATTCACCACGGCATTGGCCTGAGCCAGCAGCAGCTCTTTAGATGTCGCTTCAAAACCAAAAACCTGCTGTGAATTTTGAATGGTGAGGGCTGTGCAGGCAATTGCTGCATGTGCACCACTTTGACCAATGGCTTCAATATCTGCCTGAAGACCGGCTCCACCTGAAGGGTCTAAACCGGAAAAGCAAAGTACGGTAGGGCGCAAAATGATGTCCTTCATTCACTAAAATTACATTAGTATAGGCAAATTTGAATGAACTCTCGATATTAATTTATATCGGTGCTGATGAGAGGGGATGGGCTGTGATTAAGAATATTTTAATTGATTTGGATGGGACATTAACTGATCCTAAAGTGGGGATCACCACGTCTGCGCGTTACGGTCTGGAAAAGGTGGGTCATCCGATTAGCGATGAGATCAATATCGACTGGATTATCGGTCCTCCCTTAAAAGCCTCGCTGGCCAAACTTTTAAATATCGAGACAGATCATATTCTGGCTGAGCAGGCGTTGATGGCTTATCGCGAACGTTTTGCAGTGAAAGGCCTATATGAAAATCACGTTTTCGAGGGTGTGGCAGAAACGTTGGCAGAACTGAAACGCCGTGGTTATTGTTTGTTTGTCGCTACGGCAAAACCGACGGTTTATGCCAAACAGATTTTAGAGCATTTTGATCTGGCTCAGTATTTTACTGAAATTTATGGCAGCGAACTCAATGGTGACAGAACCAATAAAGGTGAGCTGATTCAGTATATTTTAGAACAGCAACATTTAAAGGCCGAAGGCTGCATCATGGTCGGTGACCGTGAATACGATATTTTGGGTGCACGCCGCAATGGAATCAAATCTATTGCAGTTACATATGGCTATGGCAGTGCAGATGAATTACAACGTGCACAACCTGAATATAAAATAGAAAACTTTGATGATTTGTTAGATTTTTTAAAATAAATATTTATTTTTGTGGTTAAATTTATTTTAAACCCCTTAAAAAATTATTTTTTGAGAGGTTTTTTAATTGAATTTGTTAATAATTATATATAGGTAAATAATATTTTAAATTTAAATATTGGTATATATTAATATTTAATATAATTTATAAATTTATTTTTTTTACATAATCTAACAATTGTTTACATATATATTTATATTTTACAAAATCAATACGAATATTATAATTATAAAAATAATTACTATAATAATCATGTGATTATAGATTTATTTTAATTTTTGTTACATTTTATTTCTTACTTTTAGTAGGGGTTTTAAATATTATTTTCTTTTAATACAGATATTTAATGTTATTTTATAAAATTATAAACTATTAATCTATAGAGTTCTTTTCCTAAAATAATTTCAGGTAATTTTTTGCAATTATCAACTGCTCAATTTAATGCTATGTAATTTTGGTTGTTTTTGGAAATTACTTTCTTAATAAGAGTAGGAAATATAATATGATAAATATTGAAATAATATCTTCAGAAAGCGGTGGGGTGATTCAAAGTACTAATAATAGTGTTGTGAGTCTTAATCAAAGTTCTATTGTTAAGATAAATCTTAATATAGATGAAGTGGCAAGTATTTCTCGTCAAGGTAATGCAGCAGTTATCACCCTTAAAAATGGTGAAACCATAACACTAGAAAATTATTTTAATTATCCAATTGAAACCAGCCAAATTCTTTTTGAAAATGAAGGAGAATTGATCTGGGCACAATTTACGGATGCTACAGGTGCTGTTTTAGACAGTGTAAATTATATTTCTTTAAGTAATATCGCTCCCTTAGCAGGTGAGACAGTAGCGGGTGCTGCTATTTCACCTTGGTTAATTGGCGCGGGACTTGCAGCAGGCCTAGGAGTAGCAATTGCGGCAGTACAAGATGACTCTGGTAGTAAAAATACTAAAGATACAACAGCACCAGATGCGGCAATTATTAATCCGATCAATGCGACTGATCCAATTACAGGCAAGGCTGAGCCAGGTGCGAAGGTTGAAGTAACGTTCCCGGATGGCTCGAAAACAGAAGTTGAAGTTGGTGTAGATGGTAACTGGTCAGTAGACAATCCCGGTCTGGAAGATGGTGATGAAGTTAAAGTCATCGTAACTGATCCTGCAGGAAATGTTTCTGAAGAAGCCGTTGCTGTGGTAGATGGAGTAGCACCAGATGCACCAATAGGTATTGTCGTAAGTCAAAACGGCTTAGAAGTTACAGGTCAAGCAGAACCGAACTCTACAGTGACTATCAAAGATGCTGATGGCAACGAAATTGGTAGTGTGCAAACTGATGGAAATGGTAATTTCAAAGTCATTTTAGTCAGACCGTTAGCTGATGGTGATGAAATTGATGTGATAGCTACTGACGCTGCTGGTAATGAATCAGACTCCACAAATTATATTGTAGATTTCGGTGATTCAGACTCAGACAGTGATTCGGATTCGGATTCGGATTCGGATTCGGACAGCGATAGCGACTCGGACTCTGACAGTGATTCTGATTCAGACAGCGATAGCGATAGTGACTCTGACAGTGACTCGGATTCGGACAGTGACTCGGACTCTGACAGCGATTCGGATTCGGACAGCGATTCGGACTCTGACAGTGATTCTGATTCAGACAGCGATTCGGACTCTGACAGCGATTCTGATTCGGACAGCGACTCGGATTCTGACAGCGATTCGGACTCTGACAGTGACTCGGATTCGGACAGTGACTCGGACTCTGACAGTGACTCGGATTCTGATAGCGATAGCGACTCTGACAGCGATTCAGACTCGGACAGCGACTCTGATTCAGACAGCGATTCAGACTCGGACAGCGACTCTGATTCAGACAGCGATTCAGACTCGGACAGCGACTCTGATTCAGATAGCGATTCGGATTCAGATAGCGATTCGGACTCAGACAGCGATTCTGACTCGGACAGCGACTCAGACTCGGATAGCGATTCAGACTCAGACAGCGATTCGGATTCGGACAGCGACTCGGACTCAGACAGCGATAGCGACTCAGACAGCGATAGCGACTCAGACAGCGATTCAGACTCTGATAGTGACTCTGACTCTGACAGCGACTCGGATTCTGATAGCGATAGTGACTCTGATTCAGACAGCGATTCGGACTCTGACAGCGATTCTGATTCGGACAGCGACAGCGATTCGGACTCTGACAGTGATTCGGATTCAGACAGCGACTCAGATTCAGACAGCGACTCTGATTCTGACAGCGATTCAGACCTTACTACGGTCGAAGACCTGGTAGCAGCGGCTGAAGCAGCATATACAGCAGCGGATCAAGCGCTTACAGATGCCCTTGCAGATGATGCTGTGACCCAAGCAGAAGTTGATGACTTAACTCAAGCCCTTGCCGATGCACAACAAGCGAAAGCAGATGCACAAGCAGCGGTGGATGCAATTG